>CAWUIX010000155.1:0-5942 GCA_963922395.1 uncultured Rhodobacterales bacterium
GTTCTCGCCGCCTCGGGCAGTGCGGCTGGATTGACCCGGCTGACCTACGACATCTCGGATCTGGGGGTGGTGCTTTCTGCCGGGGATGCCGGTGCGGTGCTGATCGGGACCGCAGGCGACGACATCCTGGCGGGCGCGGACGGGGCGGATGACATAAGCGGTGGCGCGGGAGGCGATATCCTTGCCGATGGCGGCGGGATGGATGTCCTGACCGGGGGCGCCGGGGCGGATCTGTTTGTTCTATCGGGCGATGGTGCGCTGGACCGGATCACGGACTTTGAGGTCGGGGACGATCAGTTCGACCTGTCCGATTGGCGCTTCTTCTATGGAGCGGATCAGTTGGCGGTCGTGCCGACGGCGACGGGTGCGATCGTTACTTACAGGGATGAGACCCTGGAGATTGTTGGCGCGGATCTTGCGCCGATCAGCGCGGAGGAGGTTTCGGTGTCCCTGGCAGGGACCGCGGATCGGCCGCCTCTGGTGCCGGTGGGGCAAACGCTGACGGGCACGGGTGCAGATGACATGCTGATCGGAAGTGTTGGTGCCGATGACCTTTCATCCGGCGGAGGGTCCGACACCCTGCGTGGCGGAGAGGGTGATGACAGTCTGGACGGCGGGACGGGTGAGGACGGCCTTTGGGGCGGGGTGGGCGCAGATGTCCTGTCTGGTGGGGCTGGGTTTGATGTCCTGCACGGCGAGGACGGGGACGATCAGATCTTCGGCGGCGCGCAGGCGGATACGGCGTTTGGAGGCGCAGGGGACGACGAGATCCGGGGTGGCGATGGGCTGGATACGGCGTACGGAGAGGACGGTGCGGATCGGGTCTGGGGCGATGCCGGGAACGACCGGCTATGGGGCGGTGTCGGCGACGATCAGATCCGAGGAGGCACGCAGGAAGATCACCTTATGGGGGAGGAGGGCGCGGATCAGCTTTGGGGAGAGGCGGGGTTTGACCACCTCGATGGTGGCGCAGGCAACGATCATCTGGATGGCGGCGCGCAGGCGGACAACCTTTATGGGCGGGCCGGGGATGACGTGATGATTGGCGGAGACGGGTTTGACCGTCTCTTTGGCGGACCCGGGAACGATGTGCTGGATGGTGGTGCGTCAGGCGATGGCATGTATGGCGAGGATGGGGACGACACGCTGTCGGGTGGTTCGGGGGATGATCGCCTGAACGGGGGGGCGGGCAACGATTGGATCGATGGGGGCGAGGGTGATGACAGCCTGCGCGGCGGGTCGGGGTTCGACACTCTGCTTGCGGGCCCCGGCAACGATGTTCTGCAAGGGGATTTCAACGCGGACACGTTCGTTTTTGCCGATGGGCGCGGGATCGACCGGATTGTCGATTTCGCGGCGACGAATGACTTTGAGCGGATTGATGTCAGCGGGGTTACGGCAATTGGCGATTGGGCGGACCTGACCGCACATCACATAGTGCAGGACGGCCTCGATGTTCGGATCACGGCCGGTGCGGACGTGATTGTGCTCGAAGGCGTGTCGCTCACGGATTTGGATCCGGTGGACTTTGTCTTTTGAGCTGTCAGCCCGCGATCATTTCGGCCTGGCGCACGATGACCTCGGCTTGGCGGATCGAGGCGAGGTCGACAAGTCGGCCTTTGTAGACGGCAGCACCCGCGCCGTCGCGTTTGGCCTGTTCCATCGCCTCGAGGATTTCCCGGGCTTCGGTGATCTGCGCCTCTGATGGGGTGAAGACCTCGTTTGCCAGTGCCACTTGTTTGGGATGGATCGCCCATTTGCCGACCATGCCGAGCGTGGCGGACCGGAGCGCTTGCGCCCGGAAGCCGTCGTCATCCGAGAAATCACCGAAGGGGCCATCGACGGGCAGGACGCCGTGGGTGCGGCAGGCGGCGACGATTGCCGTTTGTGCCCAGTGCCAGGGGTCGGACCAGTACTTCTGGCCGTCCCGGTGCATGTAGTAGTTTTCCTGTGTTCCGCCGATGCCGGTGGTCTGCATCCCCATCGAGGCAGCGAAATCCGCGGCACCGAGCGACATCGCCTGCAGCCGCGGCGAGGCGGCGGCGATCTCTTCGACATGGGCGATGCCGGCGGCGGTTTCGATGATGACCTCGAGCGCGATGGGTTTCTCACGGCCCACCGCCGCTTCGACCGCCGTCACAAGTGCGTCGACGGCATAGATGTCGGAGGCATTGCCGACCTTCGGGATCATGATCTGGTCGATCCGTGGCCCGGCCTGTTCCAGCACATCGACGACGTCGCGGTACCAATAGGGAGTGTCGAGCCCGTTGATCCGGACCGAGAGATGCTTGTTGCCCCAGTCGATGTCGGAGATCGCGGCGATGATGTTCTTGCGCGCCTCAGGTTTGTCGTCCGGTGCCACGCTGTCTTCGAGATCGAGATTGATCACATCAGCCGCGGAGGCCGCCATCTTTTCAAAGATCGCGGGGCGCGACCCCGGGCCGAAGAGTTGGCAGCGATTGGGGCGGGCGGCGGGCTGAGGTTGAACTCGGAAGGACATGGGGCTGAGTAACTTTGTTTCTGTTGTGGCGTGCGAAGCGGTAGATTATTGCGCGTGCAACGGCAAGCGGTATTTTGCAGTTGCAGCAATTCCTATTCACAGATCGAGATGATTCCGAACATTCCCTTCCAGATGTGCAAGAGATTTGCGCCGATAAGATTAAACTTCGAATAATCTTGTGTCAGAGTTGCTCTTGAGAGCTGATTTTCCTCTGAAATTGATGTGCTGCACCGCCATACTGAAGGCTGTTGTCGGAGGGCTGCCAGATGATCGAAACGCCATACCTTCTCTTTCTCGGTGACGCACCGGACCAGCTTGCGGCCAAAGTGGCCCAGGGCATCCGGGACTGGCGTCCTGAAAACGTCGTCGGCCAGCTGCGCCTTCCGGGCAGTCGGGCGGATGTGAAGGTGTCGGACATGACGCTGTCCGAGGCGCGCAATAAGGGGGCAAAAACGCTTGTGATTGGCGTTGCGAACCGGGGTGGCGTGATCTCGGAGGCCTGGAAGACAGAGCTACATACAGCGCTGGAGCAGGGGTTCGATCTGGCGAGTGGCCTGCACAATCTCCTGCGGAATGAGCATGATCTGGTGGCGACGGCAAAGTCGCATGGGCGCGCCCTGCACGACGTGCGCGTGCCGAGCGTGAAGTACCCGATTGCGAACGGGAAGAAGCGGTCGGGCAAGCGGTGCCTTGCGGTCGGGACCGATTGCTCGGTCGGCAAGATGTACACGGCCCTGGCGATGGACAAAGAGATGCGCGCGCGGGGTCGGAAGTCGACGTTCCGTGCCACGGGGCAGACTGGCATTCTGGTGACCGGTGACGGGGTGCCGTTGGATGCGGTGATTGCGGACTTCATGGCCGGGTCGGTCGAGTGGCTGACACCCGACAATGACGATGATCACTGGGATCACATCGAAGGTCAGGGCAGCCTGTTCCACGCCTCGTTTTCCGGCGTAACCATGGCCCTGATCCATGGTGGCCAACCTGATGCCCTGATCCTGAGCCATGAGCCGACGCGTCCGCATATGCGGGGGCTGCCGGATTACCAGCTGCCGTCGCTGGAAGCGTTGCGGGACACGGCCCTGCCGCTTGCGCGCATCGTGAACCCGGCTTGCGAGGTTGTGGGGATATCGGTGAACACTTCGGCCTGGGGCGAGGATCAGGCGTTTTCCTATCTCGAAGAGGTGGAAAAGCGGATGGGCCTGCCCGCCTGCGATCCGTTCCGGCAAGGGGCCGCGCGGTTGGTGGACGCGCTGGATGCGCTGGTGTAGCCATCGGGCCTGTGAGACAGCCGGAACCCTTTCTTCAGATCCTTGAGCGCATCGACCGTGCGACCTGGTCAGATCTTCTGTTCTGGGAGGGCGGTCCGTTGGCGGCTGAGACACCGATGGTGATCCTGAACGAGGCCTCGGACGAGATTTCTGACGATCGGGTTGGGGCGCATATCCTGGTATCCGGTGCAGTGTGGCGGCCCTTCCTTGGCGTCGACGATATTCGGTCTGTGCGGGCGAACCTTGCGGCGCAGCGCGAGGCGTTTGAGACCGAGCACCTGTTGTCGGCGCTGCAGTATTACTTTGAGCATGATGCCTTCATCCGGCTTGGACCTGCGGGGATCGACGAATGAAGATTGCCGTTCGGAGGGATCGGTTCCGTCTGGCGGAAGCGTTTACGATTTCGCGGGGGAGCCGGACGGAAGCCCAGGTTCTGACCGTTGAGGTGGACGCCGCGGGTGCGCTCGGGTTGGGCGAGTGTGTGCCTTACGCGCGGTACGGCGAGACGCTGGACAGCGTCGAGGCCGAGATCATGGGACTGGCGCCGCTGTTTGCGGAGATGGGTCCTGAAGATTTCGGAGGTCTGGACCTTGCTGAGCATTTGCCACCCGGTGCGGCGCGGAATGCGGTGGATTGCGCGCTTTGGGATTGGCGCGCCAAGCGCGCGGGGACGCGGGTCTGGGATCTGGTCCCCGACTGGCCAGTGCCTGGGCCGGTTGTGACGGCGTTTACCCTTTCTCTGGATGCGCCCGAGAAGATGCGCGCGGCGGCGGCGCGACATGCGCATCGGCCACTTCTGAAGATCAAACTAGGCGGAGAGGGCGACATGGCGCGGCTTGAAGCGGTGCGCGACGGCGCGCCTGCCTCGCGGATCATTGTCGATGCGAATGAAGGGTGGACGGCGGCGGCCTATAGCGAGCTCGCGCCCCATCTTGTCCGGTTGGGCGTGGAGATGGTGGAACAGCCCTTGCCCGCCGGAGACGATGACCTTCTGGCGGAAATCGAACGGCCCCTGCCGGTCTGTGCGGATGAAAGCTGTCACGACCGTGCGTCGTTGCCCGCGCTGAAAGGCAAGTATGATTTCGTGAACATCAAGCTCGACAAGACCGGGGGTTTGACCGAAGCGATGGCCCTGCGTGCTGTGGCGCGCGAGGAAGGGTACCGGATCATGGTGGGGTGCATGGTGGGGTCGAGCCTTGCCATGGCGCCCGCGAGCCTGATTGCGCAAGGGGCCGAAGTGGTGGATCTGGATGGTCCGCTTCTTTTGGCCGAGGACCGCGATGTGCCGCTGGTCTATGACGATGCGGGCATGCATGCGCCGGAGCCGGCGCTTTGGGGATGAGCCGGCACACGCCCGAAGGAGATTTGGAGAATGGAGCAAACGATGTCGCGGATAGTTTATGTGAACGGCGCCTATGTGCCGGAGGAAGAGGCCACGGTTTCGGTCTTTGACCGCGGGTTTCTGTTTGCTGATGGGGTTTATGAGGTCACCAGTGTTCTGGGCGGCAAGCTGATCGATTTTCCCGGCCATGCCGCCCGTCTTCAACGGTCGCTAACCGAGTTGGAGATGGACAGCCCCGTAGATGATGAGACGCTTCTGGATATTCATCGCGAGCTGGTTGTGCGGAATGAGATCGTGGACGGTTTGGTCTATCTGCAGGTGACCCGTGGCGCGGCAGATCGGGATTTTGCGTACCCTGACGGGGCGACGCCCACGTTAGTGATGTTCACGCAGTCCAAGCCCGGGCTGGCGGAAAGCCCGGCTGCGGAGAAGGGCATTCGCGTGATTTCAATCCCGGATATCCGGTGGGGGCGGCGCGATATCAAGACGGTGCAATTGCTTTATCCGTCGATGGGCAAGATGGCCGCGAAGAAGGCGGGCGCCGATGATGCCTGGATGATCGAGGACGGGCAGGTGACGGAAGGGACGTCGAACAACGCCTATATCGTGAAGGGCAACCGGATCATCACGCGGCATCTGTCGAACGACATTCTGCACGGGATCACCCGGGCCGCGGTGCTTCGCTTTGCGCGGGAGGCGCAGATGGAGGTGGAAGAGCGGTCCTTCACCATCGAAGAGGCGCAGGAGGCGGATGAGGCGTTCATCACCTCGGCCTCTACTTTCGTCATGCCGGTGGTGGAGATCGACGGCGTCGCACTGGGCGAAGGAA
>CAWUIX010000156.1:0-5932 GCA_963922395.1 uncultured Rhodobacterales bacterium
GGACGCCGGAAAGATATTCGTATCCACCGAGCTTGGTGGGGGTGGATCGGCGACTGCCCGATCTGCCGGTATCGCGCGGGTAGGTGCAGAAAACATCCTGAAGCACGCGGGCATTATGGAGGGTGATCCGGCCGGCGGTGCGTCAGTTCGAATTGACACGACTGCTGGAGATTGCTTTCATTTTTCGCCCTCCGAGGGAATGCTGGAGATGCTATGCGACCTCGGTGAAGAGGTCACAAAAGGAGACACAATTGCAAGAATTTGGCCCCCCGACCGGTCGGGTCAAGCCCCCTCGGAAGTGGTTTCAAAGGAAACCGGGCTACTGGCGGCGCGCCACTTTCCCGGCCTGATCAAACATGGCGACTGTCTGGCCGTGGTGGCGATGGCTGGATAGGCGAGGAGTCGCCGAGACCGACTGGAACGTTCGAAACTAAGTAATTGCACCCAGCGTCTTTTGTCGGTCGTGCGCAATTTGGGGTCGACTGCCCTGGAAATATCAGTCGTTCGCTGCGGTGCATCAGATGTCTAGTTTGGGCTCGTTACCGCCAATCGCTGCGATATCCATGAAGGGCTGCTTCAAGGAAGCTGTGGTGCGGCAATCGAAGATTATCTGAACGGCCGCTTTGGGCCGGTGTCGGATTTGCATGTCGTCGTGCGTCCTTGCAGCATGCGAACATGCGGCGGAGGCGATAGAATGATCTTTGCAATTACAATTTACGGTGAGCCAGGTGTCTTTGAAGCGTTGCCGAAGGAGCGACAGGATGAAGTGATGTCGGGCCATGGCGCGCTACAGCAGGCCCTTCGGGCAAGGGGAGCGTTTGTGACGATGAAACTGATGCCACCTACCTCAGCGGTGATGGTTGAACCGGCCAAGACCGAAGGGACCGCGCCACTGATCACCGATGGACCTTTCGCAGACACCAAAGAGAACTTCCTGGGGTTCTATGCGGCCGAATTCGACGACCTTGATGAGGCGCTGGAATACGCCAAGATGATCTCTTCCCCAATTGCCCGACTTGAGGTGCGGCCTGTAGCCTGGGCCGGGGGGGCCATATCGTCGGAATAAAGTATGTCGGACTGGCTGGAAGCCACTTTTGCACAACACCGCCCGCGTGCCATTGCAGCGCTGACGCGGGTCTTTCGCGACATCGACACGGCGGAAGAGGCATTTTCCGATGCCTGTCTTAAGGCGTTGACGGCCTGGCCAACGGACGGCGCGCCACGCGATCCTTTGGCCTGGCTGCTGACCACTGCCCGAAACGCGGGCCTCGACCGTTTGCGGAAGTCGCAACGACAGACAGCGATCCTGTCACGTCATACCGAGGAGTTTCAGCCAATGCTTGCCGAAACACCTGACCCGGACGAGATGCGCGATGACCTCCTTCGGCTCTTGTTCATATGCTGCCACCCCGACCTCGATCGTCGCGACCAGATCGCCATCGCCCTGCGTGTGGTGGCCGGATTGAGCGTGGAAGAGATCGCCAGTGGCTTTCTCGTGAAGCCCAAGACCATGGAGCAGCGGATCACCCGCGCCAAGAAGAAGATCGCAAGCAGCCCCATCGCCTTTGAAACGCCGAGCCCGGCAGAGCGTGGCGCGCGCTTGGGTGAAGTGTCTTTGATGATCTACCTGATGTTCAATGAAGGCTGGTCGACCTCGCTCGGGCCGGACCAGATGAACCTGACCTTGTGCGAAGAATCGATCCGCCTCGCCCGCCTCTTAGTTGCGTTGTTCCCGGCCATGGGGGAACAGGTGGCCTTGCTTGCGCTGCTCTTGTTGCAGCACGCACGGCGCCGCGCGCGGTTAGATGAGAGTGGAAAACTTGTCGCGCTCGACGATCAGGATCGCAGTCTATGGAATGGCGATGAGATCGCAGAAGCGACCGCGCTTTTACAAAAGGCTGAACGGATCGGTCACAGCGGCGTCTATATCATCCAGGCCGAGATCGCAGCGGCCCATTCCCGCGCGGCCTCTTCCTCTGAAACCGATTGGGCGCTTATCGAAAGCCATTACGCGGCGCTCTATGCACTCCAGCCAACGCCTGTCGTGCGGCTCAATCAGATTGCAGCCCTGGCGAAGCTGAATGGACCGGATAATGCCCTGAAAGCGATGGAAGAGCTGGCCGTCGAGCTGTCAACCTACCGCTGGTTTCACGCAATGCGCGGAGGACTTTTACAAGAGACGGGCGATCACAAGGCGGCCATCACGGCATTTGAATCCGTTCTGACCCTGTCCCCAACAGCGCCAGAACGCGTTGCAATTAAAGACAAAATCAAAATTAGCGAAAAAGAATTGCAGAGCCTGTAGGGAAGGCGCCATCTCGTGCGTCCTTGGTTCAGAACCGCATATGGCGGGCGCAACCAAGGGAGAGAGCTATGAGTATTCTTGAGATGACCGCAATCGGCAATTCCGGTTGGATCGGACATTCCGGTCCGGATCAAGGCCAGGCCAAAGCCTTTTATCAGGATGTGCTCGGCTGGACGATCAACGACATGCCCATGCAGGACGGATCGAGCTATTCGGCGGCTGTCATTGGGGAAACGGCCATCGGTGGCTTTTCACCGATGCCCGAAGACCAGGGCAGTTGGACGATCTATTTCACCGTGGCGGATGTTGACGCAAGCGTTGCCAAGGCTGAAGCCAAAGGTGCGGCGGTCATTCAACCGGCAATGGTTATGCCAGGCGTTGGGCGCATGGCCACTCTTACCGACCCGCAGGGCGCGCGTTTCGCGCTGATCACTTATGAAAGCATGGCGTCTTAAACGCCGCGTGGCAGGAGCGCTCACGATGGAACAGCTTCCACAGATCACGCTGGGTGTGACGGCTTTGTTTGTCTTGATGAGCATTCCGATGGCGATTTCCGTTGGCGTGCGTCGGGCGAAGACTGGGATTTTGTTGCTGCACGGCGACGACGAAAACCTGCTGCGCCTGATCCGGGCGCATGGGAACTTCATCGAATACGTCCCACTGGCCATTCTGGCCCTGGCGGGGGCCGAGATTGTAGGAGCGTCCCCGTGGCTTGTTGCCATCTGTGGTGGTGTGTTGCTTCTGGCCCGCGTCATCCACTTTTTCGGATTGCGCGCGGCTGCGAACAGCAAAGGCAGACCAATCGGTGCGGGGCTGACAAATGCAACTATGATGGTCCTCGCGCTCGCGATCCTCTGGCAACTTGGCCGCTCTGTCTGATGCCAGTGGATGAGACCCTTGCTGCCCGCATGCGCGACGCTTTGGCCGCGCATGCGGGTATCTCCGAAAAACGGATGATGGGCGGGACATGCTTCTTTTTGAACGGCAACATGCTCGGTGGCGCGCGGCGTCACAAAGATGGGGTCGGACGCTTCATGTTTCGGGTGGGCAAAGCTCAAGAAGCGGCGGCGCTAAGCGATCCGGCGGCTCAGGAAGTTATCCACGGCACGCGTAAGCTGGGTGGATTTGTCCGTGTTGATGAGAAGGCCTGTGACGGCGACGCACTTAAACGATGGATGGAGCTTTGCTTTGCTCACGCGGCCACCCTGCCGGCCAAGGACTGAGGGGAGGACGTGATGGCTCCATTTGACAGTTTCTCGCCGGAAGCACTGAGCTTCTTAAGCGATCTGAAGTCCAACAACACCAGAGAATGGTTTACCGCGAACAAGGCGACCTATGAATGGTTCCTGAAAGAGCCGAGCACGCAATTCGCGGAGGCAATGTCCTTGGCGCTGCGCGACCTAACGGGGTGTGACCACAACAGCAGGATCTTCCGGCTACATCGCGATGTGCGTTTCTCAAAGGACAAGACGCCCTATAACGCGCATCTGCACATGGCGTTCATGCCAAAGGACAAGGTGGGCCAGCCGCCGATGTGGTTCTTTGGGATGTCACCCGAAAAACTATCCCTCGGTTGCGGCGTCTTTCAGTATGACAAGGACGCGCTGGTGTCGTTCCGATCCGCGATGGCCGGGCCGAAAGGGGCGGACTTGATCCAACTTACCTCGGATTTGCGCGCGGCCGGCTTGCGCGTCGGAGAACCAGAACTGAAACGCGTGCCCTCCGGCTTTCAGAAGGACCATCCACAGGCCGAGGCGCTGCGCCGCAAGGGGTTTGCCGCCTGGATTGATGTGACGGACCCGGCATTCGCAATCGAACCGAACCTTGTGGAACGAACGACCAGGCGTTTTGATCAGCTCATGCCGGTGTTTCGACTGCTCTCGCAGGTGGCCTAAACTCCAATTTTATGCGCGGCGAACGGCTGCTTTGACGAGCCGCGCCGCAGCAACTTGGCGCATAATCATTCATGCTCAACGATTCGGTGAGCGGATGATCGATCTCGCGGATCTCTTCGACACCAGCATCACGACGTGCGCCCGGCATCGGTGCGATAGGCACGGGCGGCCGCATGCCGATATTTTCAATGCGGAGGACCCTACCCGTTCATGGGGCTTCCGCCCTGACATCCCACATCGCTTCTAACTTTGATTACCTGGACGTACCTAAAAGGGCAGTTCGAGCAAAAACCTCCCTCGAGGAAATTTCGTGGGACAATTGGTGGGACAGAGACCGGCGCTCGGAGAAGATCCCAAGGCAATCAGATAATTGTTCGGAAGTATTGGTTGCGGGGGTAGGATTTGAACCTACGACCTTCAGGTTATGAGCCTGACGAGCTACCGGGCTGCTCCACCCCGCGCCAAGGAGTGTGCGTTTAGACCCATCAGCGGCGGACCACAAGAGGGAAGCGCATGAAAAGTCACGGATCCGTCACAAAATTCCGGACGCGTGCCGCGGGTCCCCGCGACGAGCAAAGGGCCGATCAGTCGAGTGTGATCTCACCGTTCGGAGACGCGGCCGAGAAGCGGACAATCTCTCCAGCAAACCCGACCGGGGCGATCTCAGCACGGAGCCTCTCAAGCGCGGCATCCGCAGCGGCGGCTCCGGCTTGCTCTGCGGTTTCGGAGAAGAAGACGATATCGCGGGAGCTTTCGTCCACGGCAGACACCGCGCTGTCGCGGGTGTTGAACCCCCAGCACAGGACCTCCGCCCCCTGGGCATAGACCGCCAGTCCGGACGACAGGGGAAAGGCCTCGGGCGCCCCGCCCAGCGGTTGGAAGCGATCCGCCTCAGGCACAGCACGGCGCAGGGTCAGAGGTGCATCGCTCAGCTTCTCGACATCATAGGCTCCGAGCGGTGCCCGGCAGATCACCGAAACCGCGTTATAGAGATCAACCGCCGGAAGGCCCGTCGCTGCCATCTGCCCCTTCTTCGCGCGGCGCAACAGGGCCTCGATGCTCGAATGAAACTTCGACGGCTTCACTCCCAGCGCGCCATAGGCGCGGCGCCAGCGCGCGATCGCTTCTAGTTCAGTAATCGGGTCGACGTCGGCCAAGGCCGCGGCTGCCTCCGCGCATTCAGCCATCACCGGGGGAACCAGAGGCGCCAGGTCGCCCTGATCCGCCAGCCTCACACGTAAGGCATGTACCTCGACTTGGGGGAACGCCGCGATGATCGACGGATCGAGCGTGAAGGGAACAGGATCGGCCACAGGGCCTCCTTGGATGCAAAAGCGATGAGAGGCGCATCATCGACAGTGCGCCAGGGAGGTCAAGCCGTGGCGTAGTATACGGGAAACTCAAGAATTGCACCGGCCAAGAGGGCCCCATACAGTCAGTCTACAAGAGTTGGGGGGCTCACACGGTGCAACGGTTCTTCAGGCTTCTGCTGGTCACAGCGGTTCTGCTCGGACCGCCCATCACGGCCAGCGCCGCGGGTCTGCTCGACGGGCGGTCCTTCTCTGGCAAGATCGGTCCTGTGGAAAACCCGGACCTTGATGACCGGCTCTTCTTTGACGGCGGACATTTCTGGTCGGACATCTGTACGCGCTGTGGGTTTGTCCCGGGCGTTTATGATGCCGTGGAAACCGAGGATGGCATTCGCTTCACCGGCACCCTGGAAAGCGATACG
>CAWUIX010000157.1:0-5911 GCA_963922395.1 uncultured Rhodobacterales bacterium
CAGGAGTTTCCCGACACAACGGATAGGTCGATCTTGCGATCCGGAACCTATCGGCATGCGGATGAAGACCGGCAGCAGCGCGTGGCGCGCTATCTTGCAGAGAGGATCGATCGCGAGACTCTAGAGGAAGATATCCAGCTCACGATTTGGTCGAACGAGGCGATGGCATCGGATGCGTTTGAGGGCTTCTATCTCTCTGACTTGGAGTACGGTGTCCGCTCGCATCATGATCACCTGCGCCGATTGCTGCCGATCTACACGGTGGAAGAGCGTCCGCGTGAGGAGGACGTACGAGCAATCAACGCGACGCTTGGCAGCTGAGCCACAAGATGGAGAGCCGCGTTAACGAAGAAGAGGCTTGGCAGCGATCGCTGCTGCGCACGGCACCGGGTAGAGAGGGGTCAGGACGTATTCGCTATGCGGCTGCCATGTACTTTTATCAGCAAGGTCAGTTGACTGCCGAGTTGCTTGAGATCTACCGGCGGTGCTGTAAGGACGACCACGAAGACCCAGTTAGTCTTGCTGAGTTTGAGGGGTATGTCGCGGCGGCCCTTAAGGTTCCTATCGCCTCGAAAGGGTAAGCCATTACAGTACACCCTACAAATCCAGACGTGGTCGTCGTTGGCGCTGGAACTGCAGGGTTATCAGCCGCACAGACGCTTCGGTCTGCGGGTTTGAACGTAGTGGTTTTGGAGGCGGCCGGCCATGTCGGTGGGAGGTGCGTCACGGATGAGTCCCTCTTTAGCACACCATTCGATGTTGGTGGCTCGTGGCTGCATTCCGCGGAGATCAATCCGCTTGCCCGGGAGGCGGAGAGGCTGGACGTTTCCCTTCACAAGAAGAGTTGGGAGTGGACAGATGCCGTCTCGGGTGGCCACCGCCTGACTACGGAAGAGTTGGCGGAGTATCGGGCGTATCAGGCTTCCATGTGGGCGACGGCAGAAGCCGTGAACACCGAAGAAACCGATCCTTCTGTGACTTCGGTACTGCCCACGTCGCCTTGGAGGGACACTGCAAAGCATTGGATCGCCTTGCAGCATGGCGGCGACGCCGATGTCGTTTCTGTGAAGGATCTACAAACTTATGCGCAGACCGAGGGAGACTGGCTGGTGGAGGGCGGGCTTGGCGCATTTGTGCGATCTCTCCACGACGATGTGCCCGTCCTGCTCGATCACCCGGTCACGGAGATTAACTATGGCGGAAAAGGCGTCCGGGTCAGTACCCCAAAAGGCATTGTGGATGGGACATGCGCTGTTGTGACGGTGTCTACGGGTGTCTTGGCGTCCGAAGTGATAAAGTTTAATCCAGGCCTACCCAGTGAAAAGCTGGTCGCGATTGAGAGCTTACCGTGCGGACTTCTAAACAAGGTGGGGCTTGAGTTCGCGCCTGGTTGGAACGGCGCAGAAAATGGCGAGATGGTCGACTACCTCGCCAGCGATGAGGCCTTTTGCAACATTCACTTCGGGCTCTATGGCACTGGACTTGCAGTGGGTTTCATTGCTGGGCGTTTTGCCGATCAACTAGAGCGCGATGGTGAAGGTGCGGCGACCGACTTCGTCCTACAAGCTCTGAAAGACATTTTCGGCCGAGATGCCAATAAGAGTGTCTTGAAGACTTCGGAGACGGCTTGGAGGCGCAACCCGCTTACTTTGGGGGCGTACAGCTACGCCAAGCCCGGGACAGCCGATGCGCGATTGCAGTTGGCAGAACCGATAGAGGACAAGCTCTAATTTGCTGTTGAAGCAACAACCGCGGATGCCTATGCGACGGTACACGGTGCCTACCAGAGCGGGAAAAGTGTGGCGCACACCATCCTGGCGAAGCTCGGCAGGGTGTAGACGCGCAGAGACTACGCCCCTTCGAGCGTTTCTTCTTTGGCTTCGGCGAACACGGCAACGAGACAGCCATTTTCCGTGTAAGAGTTGTGTTCGGTGCCACCGGCCAGCCAAACGACATCGCCTGCCCGATAGACCGTTCCGTCATTGTCCATGAGCTCTCCTTCAATCACAAAGAACTCTTCCGCACCACCGTGGCGATGGGGTGAAGACTTGGAGCCAGGCGCCATCCGATAGATATAAAACCCCACGTCGCGCGGCATGGTCGGGTTGAGTTTTATGTACGAGGTACCAGTTTCGGTCTCACCTGTGGGGTCATACGGCGCATAGGCGCTCTCGTCCCGAATGTTTACGACTTTCCGTTCGTTCGGTCCTACAGGTTTCATCTGTCCCTCTTGCATTCGTGCGGCTCAACTTTCGAGTGCGACCCATGCGCTCTGACTGGAATCCTAGTTCGTGAAGTGATGTTATCAAAGCAAAGCAGGTTGCAGCTCGGTTCGAGGCCTTCATTGTCAAATGGAGTGAGGAGCGAGATCAATACTGAGACTATCGACTTCCCTTTCGGCGACAGTTTAACATGCCCCATGGTCCTGATCGTCACTGTGCGCCGCCGATATGGCGTGTCTGGATTGCTTTTCGGAGGCGTGTCGGGTGCCTGATCGCCTCGACCACGATGTCGGGAAGCAAAGGCAGGCCAAATAGTGTAAAATAGAGCAACATTCTGGGTGACTTAAGGCCCTGACAGCGGGACAGGATGGCGTCAGCGGCGAAGGCGGCAATCTTTCTCGAAATTGGTCTCGCTTGATCGCGGGGGAGCGCGCTGCCTGAAACAAGCCTCCGCATAAGGGATGCGGCGCGCAAAACGGACGCCACCCCTGCCTTGTCGTGTGCCATCTCGCCCGCCATCGCATCGACCAGAGGTGTCAGTCGAGCACTGTCCTCTGAGCCAACGATCCTCTGCATATGTCTAAGCGACACGTTCCGCGCGTTTTGGCGTTGCCGCGTTCGTTTCTTTACGGAGATCCCTTCGGCATGCCTCCGATATTTCAGGACGACAGCGTCGGTCACCTGCGTCGGACCCTGTTCTGATAGGCGAGACCAGAGATCGTAGTCTTGAGCTGTGTCGAAGGTGGTATCATATCGTACAGGCTGACCATCGCTCAGCACCCTTCGGAAGAAGTAGGTCGGATGGTAGCAAACGGGTGCGAGGCACAGGTGCCACAATATCTGTGCGGAACTCAGCGCTTCCGAGCTTCGGCCAAAACGATGGTCTTTCTCTCCGACAATCTCACATCCTGCGCCCAGAATTATGAGTTCGGGATCCGATTGCATGGCTTCCAATTGTAAGGAGAGACGATTTGGATAGCTTGCATCGTCGGCGTCCATACGGGCGATGAATTCGCCCTTTGCAGTTTCGAGTCCAACGTTCAGCGATTTCGTTAGTCCTAGATTGGACCCGTTCCGAATGACTTTAACGCGGGCATCCGCCTTGGCGTACCGGTTCAGTATCTGTTGGGTCGCATCCGTCGATGCGTCGTCGACGATCACGAGTTCAAAGTCTTCGAAATCCTGATTGAGGATACTGTCGGTTGCTTCCTCGAGATACGCCTCGCCGTTATGGACACACATCAAAACTGAAATTGCCGGGATCGGCATGTCTCACCCCCGCTGTCTTTCGAGATGAACGAACGACACGTTAGACAGCATAGCGTCACTCACAAATCGACGGGCTACCGGCGGGATCATCACAAACCATTCCCTGGGATCAAGCGCCACGATCATTTCTACGGGCCCGCGAGTCTCAGTCTCTCCAAGGAAGTAGCGGAGGCGGTGTCGCCTTTGGACTTGACTTAAGCCTACTTTGGAATGGAGCTGCCGAAGTTTGCCGAGGCTGCTGGTGTATGTCGGGCTCAAGTGTCTCTCCGAAAGAGCTTGGTTGGTAGGCACAACACGCCCATCGCTCGCCATACGATCCATGCAACACTTATGGTTGTTAACAAATGTGCAATCGACGTTGCGATTGCAGCACCAGCGGCTCCGAAGGATGGAACCAACAGATAGTTCAGAAATACATTGAGTAGCAGCCCGCCGCCGACCACGAGGCTTGTCAGACCAATGCGCCCACCATTGGCAAGTATTGAGGCCGGATGGCCCATCGTCGCCTCCGCGACACGGCTCCAGACCAGAATTAGAATTGGTGTGGTGGCAGCGGCGAATCCTGCACCGAAGATCCAATCGACTTGAAAGGCCAACAGGCTGACAGGGATCGCGGCAACAAGTGCCAGGCCCAGAGACTTCCATGCAACCGATTGAGAAAGCTTGGAGAGTTCCGCTGTTTTGCTTCGGGCAACATATTCTGCAGCGAGATGCGATATGGCCCCCGACGCGGCGAGCACTGGTATTTGCATCAATAGGAAGAATCTCGCGGCCACACCATATATCCCGGTTTGTTCAGGTCCTGCTAGCGCGCCCAGCATCACAACGTCCGTCGAACTCATCAACATACCGACTGCAAATAGGAATGAGGATTTTCCTCCTTCCGTGAGCCATTTCTTGGGTTTAAAGGAAAGGGCTTCTTTGGGTAATTCTGCGAGTGTTCGGGCCAACAGATAAATGCTGATTGCCGCGACGAGCAGAGCGGAGCCAAGAGAGATAGAGAGTGCGCCCCTGACCGTGATCTCGACCCCAATCAAAACTGCGGCCGTCAAGCCAATGACCTGCAACGCCGGATGAACTAGCAGCTCCGGTGTGGTCGCCAGAACGGGACGACCAAAGCCACGAAGAACACCTGATCGCATCTGTGAAAGGGTCAGTGGAACCAGAAGGAACGATGCGAATAGCAAGGCATCCTGCATGGAGCTGTCGGTTGCAATCGTTAGGTGGCGGTCAAGAATTGGGAAGATTGCAACAAGCAATACAGCCAGGGACAGCGAAATCGTGAACGAGAACATCACAAGACCGCGCACTCCTCCGTAGTCTGATGCGACCTGTAGAGGTGGAATGGCTCTGACGGCATAATGATGAAGACCCAGAGTGGTGACTAGCTGGGCGATTCCAAGCCAAGACATCGCAAACACAAATGCACCTACACCCTCTGGTCCCAAAAGCTGACCAAGTATGATGAGGAGCAGAAAGGAGATGCCTGCCCCTGACAAACGAAGGAGCGCCAATTGGTTGAACGCAGCTACGGTCATTGTCGCAACAGAATCGTCTTTGCAAACGAGGTCCAACTGAACGTAGAGGCATGTTCCAAAGCTGCCGCCTTCATCTGATTAATGAGGTGCTGATCATTGAGCAGTGCAGCAAGTGCTCCTCCAAGGGCCACAGGGTCGTCGGGCGGAACGAGTAGGCCGGTCGTTTGATCCAGGACGGTCTCGGTCACTGCACCTACGGCACCGGCGACTGCTGGTAGGCCTTGTGCGGCGGCTTCGATAATAACGAGACCAAATCCTTCTACCGCGGAGGTTTTCGCAGAGCCCGGAAGACAAAAGAGATCCGCGGCGGCGTATAGGGCGCGTAGATCTTCATCTTCGAGATCGTGGCGGATCAGAACCTTGATGTGATCAAGAGACGCCGCCAGGGCCTGTAGCTCTTCAAAGTAAGCGCGGTCTGCGCTTGTGGCTCGACCGGCAATTACGACTGTCAAATCTTCGCTTACTGCATCAGTAAACGTGTCAGCTTTCAATGCCCTCAGGAGCGTGACTTGACCTTTTCTCGGTGTAATCCGACCGGTGCAGACGATCATTCGGCCGGGTTTTGCGCCGAGGAGGCGCGTAACCCTTGTCAGATCTGGGGCCTGAAACCACTTCACGTTCGCAGCTGGGTAAGTGGTGATAGCACGGGTCGGGTCTACGAACGGCATATGCTCGAAGAGGAGAGAGCGCGTAAAGTCCGAGTTGGTGAAAAAGCGGTCTGGTGCCCCGTAAATCCGCCTGAGGCCAATAAGCCTCCGCAGAGCTGACTTGCTTGCGCGAATGATCTCGGACCCGTGGAGGATGGCGTCAAACGGTTGTCGGTGTATCGGCTTTGTCAGTGCCAGCGCATCAAGAAACGCGCTATCGGCCGCGACGAGACGG
>CAWUIX010000158.1:0-5869 GCA_963922395.1 uncultured Rhodobacterales bacterium
CTTTCGGCCAGAACGCCCTTCAACTCGGCTCGCATCTCCATCCGAAGCAGCGCATCGAGGTTCGACAAGGGCTCGTCCATAAGGATCACATCCGGCTCCATCGCAAGCGCCCGCGCCACGGCGACCCGCTGCCGCTGACCGCCTGACAACTCGCCAGAATAGCGCTTCAGAAGCTGCTCGATATGCATCAACTCCGCCGTCCGGGTCACGCGGCGCGTAACCTCATCGTTGGGCAGCTTCTGCATCCGAAGGCCAAAGCCGATGTTTTCAAACACCGTCAAGTGCGGGAACACTGCGTAGTTCTGGAACACCATGGAAATTCCGCGATCCTTCGGCGCCAGGTGATCCACCCGCTTGCCGCCGATCCAGATTTCACCTTCGGTCGCGGTCTCCAACCCGCAGATGATCCGCAGAAGGGTCGACTTACCGCAGCCGGATGCCCCGAGCAGGACCATAAACTCCTGGTCTTCGATGGTCAGGTTGATGTCGTGCAGCGCCTGGTAGTCTCCGAACCGCTTTGCGACGTTCTTGATTTCGATAACAGCCATTTGTTCGGCTCCTTTATCTGACAACCGCGGATCAGCGGTTGGCGATGCCCCACATCGCAAAGAGGTATTTCCGCACAGCGAAGATGAAGATCAGCGCCGGCACGACAAGGATGAAACCTCCTGCAAACTTCAGATGCAAAGGCGAGGTATCCAGGTTCTGCAGAAGGAACGCGGTTAGCGTCCGGTTCTCAATCGTCAAGACCGCGGCCGCGAAGACCTCGTTCCACGAGATCACAAAGGCAAATATCGCCGATGCCGTGATCCCCGGAAGAACCAGCGGCAGTATCACCTTCTGAAACGCCGTCAGGCGATTACATCCGAGCGTCCAGGCCGCCTCTTCCAGCTCGATCGGAATGCCGGAGAAGAGAGAGAAGGTGATCAACACCGCGAAGGGGATGGCGAGCGTAGTATGTACCAGTGCCAGCCCGAACACTGTGTCATCGATTCCGATCCGGATGAACATGACCGCCAGTGGGAGCGCCAGAAGCGGTAGCGGAAATGCACGGGTTAGCAGGATCAGAAGTCGGAACAGCTCCTTCCCCCGAAAATCGAACCGCGACAGCGCGTAACCCGCCGGCGCCCCAATCGTAATGGACATGATCATGGTCAGGGCTGCTACGAAGATCGAGTTCTTGAGCGCCGTCAAAATCCCCGCGAAGTTCGCGAAGAACGTCAGACTGCCCAGATCGAACTCAGGAATGAACCGCTTTGGATAGGCGTTTACGGCTTCTGGTGAGCTCAGGGTGTTGATCAAAAGGAAGTAGAGCGGCACCAATACCCAGGCACATAAGAGAACGACTGCGGAGATATAGACGATGCGTCCGGCTCTCCGTGCATCGACGCCGCCCTCGACGGCGTCTGTGGTCACAGCGGTCATATCGTGGCTCCTTTCGGAACGCGCAGCGCACGCATGATGATCAGAGTAAAGGCAATCGAGATCGCCAGGATGATAAGCGCGATCGCCGCAGCCGCTCCGCCGTTCAGCAGTTCAAACTGATAGGCGTAGGTCTCGCCCATAAGGACCGGGAACAGGGTTCCGCCCAGGGCTTGCACAACCGCGAAGACTTCGAAGGCTAGGATCACACGAAGGACCAACGCCGTCTGCAGCGAGGGGCGCAGCATCGGCAAAGTGATCTTGACGAACCGCTGCCAGGCGGTGGCGCCAAAGACTTCGCCCGCCTCGTAGTACTCTTTCGGAATCAGGCCGATCCCGGCCACAAGGATCACAAGCATAATCGCCGTCGCGCGCCAGATCTCGGCCAGCATGATCGCCACGAACACCATGACCGGGCTCGTGTAGCTCAGGAAGTTTGTTGGACTGTCGATCAGCCCCAGACCACCCATCATCGAGTTGAGGAAGCCCGACTGTTCAAAAATCGCGAGCCAGATGATCCCGGCGGCAAGATCGGAAATACCGAGCGGGATTGTCCAGATGTAAAGGATCAGATCCCGGCCGCGCTTCATCTTATTGACCATCGTGGCCATAAGCAGGGCGAGCGCCAGCTGGATCGGCACAACCGCCGCCGCAAGCAGGAACGTGTTTCTAAGCGAGATCGGGAACTTCCAGTGGGATGTCACATCCCGGAAGTTGTCCAAGGTGAAACCGGAACCGGTGCTGAACGCCTGTTGTGCAACAAGAACGAATGGGTACAGGAAGAACAGGCACAGAAACAGCGTAACCGGCATGATCAAGACATAGGGCAATAGACGCGGGTTCATTGGACCGCTCCCCTTCAACGCCTGGGCGCAAGATTTCAGTGATTGGGACCGTTCGAGGTTAAATCACTCGAACGGCAAGGGTCGGGGGCGCCGGTGTCAGCGCCCCCGTGGGAGGATTACTCCACCGGGCAAGCGCCGTCGGACGGAGCATCCGGAGCCCAGCATGGCGCACCGGTTTCGTCCATGATGCGCACCAGCGCCTTCTTTTGATCCTCAAGCACGGCTTCGATCGGCTGACCGGCTAGGACAATGCGCTCAAACGTGTCCACGAATACCCGGTTGAAGTCGCCACCCTTGTCGCCGAGACCCGCGGGAAGAAGACCCGGGTTTGCGTCAGGCGATGCGCTCATCGTCGCAACGGCATTGCCGGCGGCCTGAACCGAAGGCGGCAGATCGTCAGGCAGTGCAACATCAACGACAGGGAAGAAGTTCGTCGCGCGCAGCGTCGCAATCTGCGTCTCAGGCTTTAGCATGTGAGCCACGAGCGCTTTTGAGGCTTCCATGTCGGGGGCCGTCTTCGGGATGGCAACGCCGGCAATCACCGGCATGAAACCACGGCCTTCCGGACCAGCCGGTGCAGGGAAAGCGATGAAGTCATCGGGACGCTCGTTGAACGCCGCGGCCAGGCGCGACGTGTGATCGAACGCAATCCAGACATCCTCGTTCAGAAGCTGTTCCTGCAGGAACGAGAAGTTGGTCGAGCCTGGGTTCGTGACCGCCCAAAGCTCTTTCATCTTCTCCCAGGCCGTCACGGCCTTGTCAGAGGCAAATGTGCGCACCACGCCGTTTGTGTAGGAGGGGTAGAGGTAACCTTGGAAGAAGCGGTGCTTCAGGCCCTTCGGTCCTGCCGGGAAGCCGAACTTGGCCTCACCCGTCGCTTCCATCACATTCGCCGACCACTGGATCAGTTCATCATAGCTAAGCGCGTTGATATCGGCGCCCTCGGGAAGATGCTCAAGCGCCTTCTTGTTCGCCGCCATGATGTAGCTGGCCTGCATCCAGGGGATGTATTGCGCATCGCCCGTGCCAAGCTTGGCGAGTTCATTGAACGTGTCGCTTGCGGCGCCCAACCCAAGGTCGCCCAAGTCAACAAGATTGTCGGGGTCCATTGCGGAGAAATCGCCGTGGAGTGCCCCCAGAACGCCGATCGTACCCGATCCCGCCTGCAGTTCTGCGTTCAGACGCGTCAGCCATGGGCCGCCATCGTTCGGCTGATAATCCACATCGCCGGCGCCCGCGAGCACCTGTTCGCGCATCGCCTGGGCTTCTTCAACGGGTTTGGCCTGTGTGGACCAAAACAAAACTTCGGCCTGGGCGGCCACAGCCGATACCAGGATCGCAGCACTGGACACAGCTCCAGCCAGCTTGAGTTTGAATGACATGTCGTCCTCCGGTTTTCCCGCGCCGCCGAAACGGCGTCCTCCCTGCCCCGTCGTAAAACTGAGGCGCATAACGACACCAGGTCGATATTACTCGACTCGGGTGTTGGTAGCTAAAGTTTGGTACAACGTTATACCACCTGTCAACATCTAAAATACAGAACCTTTCAATGGGCTACGCCAGTGAAATGATACAACGATTGATTTAATTGCTTTTGCATCCTTTAATGACGGAACTGCCCGGCCTGCGATCTGGAACAGATGGAAACGAAGCCGAAACTCGCCAATGTCGCTGAAGCTGCCGGGGTCTCTACCGCAACGGCAAGCCAGGTCCTGCGCGGAACAGGCCGGATCTCGGAGACTACCCGAAAGAAGGTGTTGGCTGCCGCCGAGCGGCTCCACTATGTGCGCGATGGGCGTGCCGCCGCGATGCGCTCTGGCGAAAACCGAGAGATCGGCTTCGCCATCCACCAGATCGCCAACCCGTTCAACGCTGAGGTTATCAGCGGGGTCAGTGACCTCCTGGAATCCGAAGGCTTTCTTGTGTCCGTCTTGGACAGCCGCGACGACACGGATCGCCAACGGCGCAACCTTGAAGCCTTCATTCGAAGCTCACGCGGCGGCCTCCTATGGGTCCCGGCACAAGACACGGAGGACGCAACCTACGACCTTCTGGCCGCCCATAGCATACCGACGGTCACGTTCCTGCGTCGCTCCGGCCAAGGCCGGTTCGACCATGTTGGCATTGAGAATGCCGAAGCAACCGCAAAGGCAACACGCTACCTTGCCGGGCTTGGACACAGGCATATCGCCTATTTCGGCGGAACTGCGCATTTCGGTGTTCGGACCGACCGAATTGCTGGCTACACGTCAGTCATAGAAGCGCTAGGCTTGGGGCCTCCAATCATTCATCCCTGCCCGGACGATAAGGTATCGGGTTTAAATGCAGTGATGGAGTTCCATGCCAAGCACCCCGAGGTCACCGCACTCGTCTGCAACGGCGACATGGTTGCGATTGGTGCCTGCTCGGGCATAACACGGCTGGGGATGTCACCGGGACACGAAATCTCGGTCATTGGCTTCGACGACATCCAGGACGCTGCCATTGCCACACCGCCGCTCAGTACGCTTGCGGTGTCGCCCTACCAACTGGGCCGTAAGCTCGCACGGGTCGCGCTCGACCGGATCAAAGATCCCGCGCTCCCAACCGCAACCTCTCTTGTCCCCGCCGAACTTGTGATCCGCGAGACAACGGGACCTGCTCCCTAAAGGCACCAAGCCTTAAGCGAGTTCTCTACGTTTGATCTGCGCCTCACGAGCCAAGGCTGCCAGCCTGTAGAACCCATGTGCCATCTTTGAGTAGGGGGTCAGTATAAAGAACGTGAGCACTGTCCCTAGATGAGCTGGCAACAGCCAGGAAACCGCTCCAGTTCCGGTTGCCGCGTATAGGGCAAGGCCGCTCAAACTGACGCCAAACAGAAGAAGCACAAAAGCCATCTCTCCGCCCCAAGCTCCTGCGGCGCCCAGCGCTGGATTGGCCTTTGTCTTCAGCCAGGCCAATCCAGCCGTACCGATGCAAAGCAAAACGCCGCCAGGCACTCCCAGAAGTTTCGGCGTGCTGAAGAAGCCATAGGGGGCTTCAAAACCAAACCCATAGTGCAGAATAGTTCCACTCGACGTGGACGCGAAGCACAACAGAAACCCATAAAGCGTCGCCTGGTGAAAGTGCCGGCGCGCGTGGCTGAACCGATCTTCGTCTTCAAAATTGCAGCCATCCCCATGGCCACCCTCTAGGTTGCGCATCCGGCCAGCCGACGTAAGAGCCTCCCTGAGGTCATTCGAAACCAAAGCTCCCCCGCCTACCGACTGCCAGTAAGCGCGAATCGAAACTCCCATTGCAATAAGCGGAAGGACGAAGGCAGGGGCAAAGATCGCGACCATCAGGCTGTGCGACATATAGGCATAGAACCCTTCGCCGCTTTCTGGCTGGATCGCCTGAAGCAGAGCGAACAGCAGTGCGAATGCAAATGTAAAACCAACCCCGATCGCGACGCCAGATCGCTCGAATAGAGCAGCGAACCCATTCGGCCAGGCGAAGCGTTTCCAGCTGTCCTGTCGCACGTCCGCCAACGCCGCAGGTAGGTTCAGCGCGAACTCATGCGGCTCCGTATATTGGCACGCATAGTAGCATCCACGGCAGTTATGACAGAGGTTGGCAAGTTG
>CAWUIX010000159.1:0-5841 GCA_963922395.1 uncultured Rhodobacterales bacterium
CACATGCCCAAGCGCATCAAGCTCGTAAAACCTCACCCGGTCCGCCTGACCGAACGTCCAGGGTTCGGGGATGCCCTCGGCACGAAGGGTATCAGCGGGAAGGGGATGGAGGTAAGCGGGCATGGAGAGAGAACCGAATGCGTTGGGCCGTTATTTGCACGCTGGCTATGTCATAGAAATCAGAGACTTCCAAACAGTACATTAGGCTTTTCAAAGGAGGGGTCCTGGAGCGGGTGAAGGGAATCGAACCCTCGTCTTAAGCTTGGGAAGCTCCTGCTCTACCATTGAGCTACACCCGCACCGGAGACCGAGGAGTAGCGGGCCGGGTGGGCCTGCGTCAAGCGACGACGCGGCAAGAGCAGCCTGCAATCAAGTTTTCTTACGCCATCTGCGGGAGATCAAAGCGGGACGCGCGAAGGTATGCTCTCGATAAGGCCATGAACACATCGGGAGGTTCAGGCACATGCCCTCAACGAAACAGACGACAAAGACATCCGGACCGCGGAAGGCTCCGAAGGGTCAAGCAACAGCCACTCACGATCCCTACACCGATATTCTGAAGGCTTTCGGGTTTGGGAACTTCGCGAACATGGGCACCGCATGGTTTGACACCATGGGTGAGATAGGCGGCGAGATCGCGTCCTTCGTGGCAGAGCGGATTCAGGAAGACATCAAAACCCAGCACGAAATCCTGCATTGCACGGATCCCGCAGAGCTTCAGGAGATCCAGGTGAGGTTCCTGAAGACGGCGTTCGAACAATATTCGGCCGAGACTGGGAAGCTCGTGGAATTGGGTCAGGAGTTCCTGACCTCTGCGCACGTTCCAAAGACCTGAAGGGTCTTATCCGCGACGCCGCCGGCGCCGGCCGCGTTCAGCACCGGCGTCGCCGGCGTTGAACGCGACCTGTGGGATCTCCACTGCGCTGCGCAATTCGGTGAACGGGGCCGTCGCGTGCGGGATCGCGTTCGCCGCGACGAAGTGTTCCTGAAAGCGCGGTTCGACGGCGGTTTCAATCTTCTGGATCTGGCCCACCGTTTTCTCGATCCGGGCCCGGTCTGCGATGTTGCAAAGCGCCATGCGCGCGCCCGTTCCGGCTGCGTTCCCGGCGCTTGTGACCTTCTCGATCGGCGCATCGGGGATCATGCCCAGAACCATGGCGTGCTTGGGTGAGATATGCGCGCCGAAGGCCCCGGCCAGGACAACACGGTCGACCGTGTCGGTGCCGATCTCGTCCATCAGCAGGCGAGCGCCCGCATAAAGCGCAGATTTCGCAAGTTGAATGGCCCGGATGTCACCCTGGGTGACCGTGATCACCGGACCGCCATCGGCACTGCCATCGTGAAGGAGATAGGCGTGGGTCCGGCCCTCGGGCACCATCCGGGGCGTGCCGGTCTGCGCCGCCGATCCCAGAAGACCACCCTGATCCATCAGACCCGCGAGGCGGAGTTCAGCCACGGCCTCGATGATGCCGGAACCACAGATGCCGGTGATGCCCGTGGCGGCGGTGCGGGTGGCAAACTCGGGATCGTCGGACCATAGGTCGCAACCAATGACCCGGAACCTTGGTTCCTTGGTGGACGGATCGATCTCCACACGCTCGATTGCGCCGGGCGCCGCCCGTTGGCCTGACGAGATTTGCGCGCCTTCGAAAGCGGGACCGGTGGGTGAAGAACAGGCCAGGACCCCGCGCTTATCGCCAAGGAGGATTTCGGCGTTGGTGCCCACGTCTACGACCAGAACGAGATCCTCGGATGTGTTCGGTTCCTCGGCGAGGGCCACTGCCGCAGCGTCCGCCCCCACATGCCCAGCGATGCAGGGCAGGATATAGATCTGGGCACCCTGATTGACCGTCTCGACATCGAGATCGGGCGCTCCCAAAGACAGGGATCCGGACGTCGCCAAAGCAAAGGGCGCCTGACCAAGCTCAACGGGATCGATGCCCAGAAGAAGGTGATGCATCACCGGATTGCAGACGAAGACCGCCTCCACGATCTGGCGTTCCTCGATCTCGGCCTCCTTGGCCAGGTCTGAGGCGAGCTGACCAATGGCAGCACGAACAGCCTTCGTCATTTCCGCATCGCCGCCTGGATTCATCATCGCATAGCTGACCCGGCTCATAAGGTCTTCGCCGAACCGGATCTGCGGGTTCATAAGGCCTGCAGAGGCTGCAACCTGACCGTTGCGAAGGTCCGTAAGGTGCGCCGCGATGGTTGTGGAGCCGAGGTCAATCGCGAGGCCGTAGAGGCGCCCCTCGTAGTAGCCGGGCCAAACGTCGATGATCTTTGTGGCGGTACCTGTGTGATCTTTGTGCAGAGCAAGGGTCACGGCCCACTTGCCCTTGCGCAGCGCGGGCTGCAGGCGGGTCAGGACGGGCAGTGTGATGTCCACGCCTTCGATCTGCCACTGCTCCTGCAAGGCTGTTTTGACACGCTCGAAATCACCCGTAGGTTCGTGCATGTCGGGCTCTTCCACCTCGACGTAGAGGAGGCGGGTCGCCGGATCCATGACAATTTCGCGGGCATCGGCGGCCTTGCGGACGACTTGCTTGTGGACCTGGCTTTCGGGTGGCACGTCGATGACGATGTCGCCCTGAACGGTGGCCTGGCATCCCAGACGACGGCCCTCTTTCAGGCCCCGTTTTTCGTCATAGCGCGCCTCGACGGCGTTCCACTCTGACAAGGCACCTTCGGCGACGGTCACGCCGTGCTTTGGAAAATCGCCGTAGCTGGGTGTGATCTGACACTTTGAGCAGATTCCGCGCCCGCCGCAGACGGAATCAAGATCGACGCCCAGTTGACGGGCTGCCGCAAGAACTGGTGTCCCGATCGGGACGCGCCCGCGTTTGCCAGAGGGCGTGAAGATCACCAATGCGTCCGTCATGTGCGTTCCAACGTTCGGAGTGTGGCCTTTGAGCCCTACTTAACGGGTTCCCGCCGACGGAAAAGGTGGTGCGCGGCACAATTTTGCTCATCGGCGTCATGGACGCAGATCTCACTTGCCTGCGAGGTCACTGGGGCTGCATTTCAGGACAAAACAATCTCGAGCTCACAGGCCAAGTTTTGACCGCACTTCCCGTCATCCTGCTGCCCCTCGCCTATATTGCGCTTCAATGGCTCGCGCTCCGCCGCATGCAGGCGGGATGGCAAACCGCGGCCCTCTTGCCAGTGGGCGTGATGGCGCTTGCGTTGCTTGTTATGGTCTTTGGCCTTGCGGCCGGAACCGACTTGGCCGTCGCTTCCGTTTTTGTGGGTCTACCCGTCGCGACGCTTTATCTTCTGATCCTGTTGCCGCTTCATTCAGCGCTTCGTCGGTCCTAACCCTCATCCAGCCAGCTCAGGATCTGATCGCGATCTGCGTCGAGGTTCGGCGCCGCCGGGCGCGACGTCACGTCATCAAGACCGCTCATCTTGATCGGGTTTCCTGCGGCGGCTGTGATGGGACCAGAGACGCTATCCCCGACGCTAACCACCATATTGCGCGCGATGATTTGCGGGTCTGCGAGGACTTCGATCACGTTTTGGATGGGGCCCGTGGGCACACCTGCGGATTCAAGGCAGGCAATCCAGGTCGCATGCGTTTCATGCAGCGTCACAAGTTCGATCATGCGCTTGAGAAGGCGGGCGTTTTCACAGCGCGCCGGGTTCGTCGCAAAACGCGGATCGTCGACCCATTCGGGGTGGCCGAGCGTATCAGCGAGCGTTGCAAAAAGCGCGTCGTTTCCGGCAGCGATGACAAAGAGGCCGTCGGACGCCTGAAACGTCTCAAATGGTGTGATCGAAGGGTGCCGAGCGCCGTTTGGACCTGGGGCAACGCCCGTGGTCGTGGCCATGGCGACGGCGTGTTCGAGGATCGCGATCTGGCAATCGAGCATGGCGACGTCGATCCGGCGGCCTTTTCCATCCTGATTGCGGGCGTGAAGGGCCGCGAGCACTCCTTGGGTCAGATACATCCCGGCCACGATATCGCCGATGGAGGCGCCGCACCGCACCGGATCGCGCCCCGCTTCGCCGGTAATGGACATGACACCGCCTCGGGCCTGAACAACCATGTCATAGGCGGGTTTCAGGGCGTCGGGGCCCGTCTGGCCGTAACCAGAGACAGATCCATAGATCAGGTCCGGATGGCGGGCGTGCAGCGCGTCCCAGCCATAGCCCAGCCGATCCATAACGCCGGGCCGGAAGTTTTCGAGGAGGACGTCAGCGCGCCCCAACAGGCGGTCGAAGATGGCCCGGTCCTCGTCGGCGCGCAGATCGAGGGCAATCGACTCTTTGCCGTGGTTCAGGCCCGCAAAGTAGCCGCTCATCCCATTTGCAAAGGGCGGGAAGGCGCGGGTGTCATCGCCAATTTCCGGGCGCTCCACCTTTATGACACGCGCGCCGAGATCGCCCAGGGTCGTGGACGAGAACGGACCGGCCAGCACATGGGTCAGGTCAAGGATCAAGATATCTTTGAGCGGTGCGGTCATGGGATGCTCCCCGGCAATCTTGGGGAGCGTGTCGCAGGTCGGTCATGACGTGTCCGTGACACGGATCAAGGTTTGGCAAAGATTCGCGGTGGTTCTCGCAGAGAGCCCATGAATCCAGCATGTTAAATGAAAAACGCGACGGCCTTGGGCCATCGCGTCTTCTTGTTCTTTTGACAGAGGCCTACGCCCGGCGGCGACGCCCACCTTCGCGTCCGCGGCGTCCGCCTGTGGATTGCTGGGCTTTCTGGCTGGCTTCGGGGAACGGAATGCCGTCTTTCACTTCGTCCAGAACGCGGCTGAACTTGATCCAGTCGCTGCCATTAGCGTCGTGGTTCATCAGGAAGTTGGCGGCGCGGATCGCCTCCATCTCCACCGGGCGAACCGGGTTCATGATCGCCGATGTCATGCCAGCGCCGATCGCCATGGGCAGGAAGGCCGCGTTGATGCCATGGCGGTGGGGCAGGCCGAAGGAGATGTTCGACGCGCCGCAAGTGGTGTTGACGCCAAGCTCTTCACGAAGCTTACGAACGAGCGCGAAGACCTGCTGCCCGGCCGTGGCCATGGCGCCCACGGGCATTACCAGTGGGTCCACAACAATGTCATGGGCGGGGATACCGTGATCGGCCGCACGCTCCACGATCTTCTTGGCGACGGCGAAGCGAACATCCGGGTCCTCGGAGATCCCGGTGTCGTCGTTCGAGATCGCGACCACGGGCACGTTGTACTTCTTCACAAGCGGGAGGATCGCCTCAAGGCGCTCTTCTTCCCCGGTTACCGAGTTCAGAAGCGGGCGGCCCTCTGCAGCTTCGAGCCCAGCCTCAAGTGCGCCGGGCACCGAGCTGTCGATGCACAAAGGAATGTCTACAAGTCCTTGAACGAGCTCGATCATCTTCCGCATCAGCGGTGGCTCGGTCTGGTTGGGATCGGGGTTCGAGTTGTAGACGACGCCCGCATTTACATCGAGCACCATCGCGCCGCAGGCCACCTGTTCGAGCGCGTCTTTTTCGACGGTCGAGAAATCGCCAGCTTCAAGCTGGGCGGCCAGAACCTTACGGCCCGTGGGATTGATCCGCTCGCCGATCACGCAAAACGGTTCGTCGAAACCGATGGTGACGGTTTTCGATTTGGATTCGAGAACGGTGCGGGTCATGGGGATCCTGCTGTTGGGGGTGTTGCTATCTGTTGGTCAGGCGCTTGCGACGGGCACGGTGGCGGCGCCGCCGTTTTCAATCGCCCAGGTCGCGTTTGTCTTGATCCCGCCCAAGGGGAAGAAGTGCACGGCTTCGATCCCGAAGTCGGGATTCGCGGCCTTGTGCTGGGCGAGTTCGGTCACGACATCCGTCGGCTCATAGGGCAGGACGAGTTTTGTGACGTC
>CAWUIX010000160.1:0-5825 GCA_963922395.1 uncultured Rhodobacterales bacterium
ACAATGTCGCCGTGATGGTCCGGTACCCTGCCGAGGACCGCGACAGCCTATCGGACCTCCTCGACAGTTGGATCACAACACCGGCGGGCGAAACCCTACCCCTCGCAGCTGTCGCAGAAATTGAAGAAGGCCTCGCACCGACCGAGATCCTGCGCCGGGACGGGCGAAAAATCACTACCGTCACGGCAGACGTCGATTCCTCGGTCGTCACCTCGCAAGAGGCAAACGCGATCATCACAAACGAGCTTTTACCGCCCCTCTATGAAGCCTACCCAGGCCTCGTCGTGGACTTCGGTGGCGAACAACGGACCCAGGGCGACGCCTCCGCCGCCCTCCTCCAGGCCGTCGGCATTGCCTTGTTCATCATCTTCGCGCTCTTGGCGCTCGTCTTCCGATCTTTTGTCCAGCCGATCGTCGTGATGCTAGCAATCCCGCTCGGCCTCATCGGCGCGGTCGCAGGTCACGTGATCATGGGGATCAATCTGACGCTCCTGTCGATCTTCGGGATCATCGGATTGGCGGGTGTGGTGATCAACAACTCACTCGTGATGGTCGATCTCTATAACGAGCATCTGCGAAACGGCATGGAACTGCGCGAGGCCGTGATCCGCGGGACCAAGGAACGGTTCCGCCCGATCCTGCTCACCTCGGTCACGACATTCCTTGGGGTCTACCCCCTGATCATGGAAACCTCACTTCAGGCGCAATTCCTGATCCCGCTTGCCGTGTCGATCGGGTACGGGGTTCTGTTCGGAACCCTGATCGTGGTGCTTTGCGTGCCGTCTTTCTTTGTCGCCCAGGCCCGGATCAGCATGGGCATCTCGGCGCTGCTGCAAATGGGTTCCAAACTCGGGGAAGACGAGCTCTCCGCCAAAGAGGAAGCCGCGGCCCGCATGTCCAAAGATCAGTCCTCTTCGGTAACACCCTTACGCGACGTCGCCGCCGAATAACCGGCGCGGCGGCCGCGGAGAGCCGGTAAAGCAAACCGGTTCCTTCGCGCATACCTACACTGCTCCGTTATTCGGTTTCCGTATGAATCCGCGCGTCAAACGGTATTAGATGTTCGTACCTTGCCCGTCGTAGTGTCCGAACACGGCGTTTCAGGTATGGGCGTATGAACTTCAAAAACAACGGCAGTGACGCTTCAACGGAGGTCTGGACTCGTCCGGGCGATAGCGTTGTGTCGACCGATATCAACGCCGTTTGCAACGCGTTTGAAGCCGACATCTTTGCGTCCTGCACGGCGCTCTCGCCGTTCGAACAGGCCGTGGCCCGACTGGCGGCGATGTATTCGGTCAGGGACGAAGCATCGATGCCGCGGGAGGTGATGAACGCCTTGTCGGTTGGGGTCGACTCCCGGGCGATTGCCGAGGTTTTCCTGCAATGCACAATCTACGTTGGCTGCCGCGACTTTGCCGTGCGGCTGAAGAACCTCGACACGACACTCCACGCTCTGGGAGCCGCCCGTCCGAGCGAAGAAATCGCAACGGCCGCCACGCTGTCAGAGGACTCCAAGAACATGCGGGTCGTCCTACACGGCGCGCGGTCTGACGCGGGCTATGCGAATGAGGACGATCCCTTTACAGGTGCCCTCTACAAGCTGACGTCTCTACACGGCTACGGCGCAATCTGGACGCGTCCGGGCCTGGCCATCAAACCACGCATGGTCTGCGCCCTCGCCTGCCTCAGCGTTCTGGGCGCCACAGACACCCAGGCAAAGTTTGCGCTCTCCGCCCGTGACGCGGGCCTCAACACTAAGGAAATTTGCGAGGCCGTCACCCTGAGCGTGCCATGGATCGGCTCTCCCCGCGCACTTCAGGCGCTGACCGTCATGGGGCGCGCGCTCTCGGCCTAGGCCTGTCGCGGAAGCTCATTGACGAATAGCCCTTTGAATACAAGCGCTTTCCCGGGTTAAACTGACCCATGGAATTCCGCCAACTGAGATACTTCATCGCGGTCGCAGAGATCGGGAACATCGGGCTTGCCGCGCAACGCCTCAATGTCTCCCAACCTCCGGTCAGCCGCCAGATCCAGGCGCTCGAGCTTGAACTTGATGTCAAACTTCTCGTTCGAACGCCTCGGGGTGTTGAACTCACCGAAGCAGGCCGGGTCTTCTACCACGAAGCGGTCAAGATCCTCTCCTCGGCAGAGATGCTGCGCAAGCGGACGTCAGAAGCCGACAAAGGCGCCCTCGGCACGCTCGATGTCGCCTTCTTCGGCTCGCCGGTGTACCGCGCTGTGCCCGTCGCGCTGCGCGCCTTTCGGCGGGCCTTTCCGAACACTGACGTCAACCTCTCGCGCATGGGCAAAGCGGATCAGATTGATGCGATCCGCGAGGGCCGCATCCACATTGGCTTTGGCCGCTACTACACCGCGGAGCCCGGAATCGTTCTGGAGACGATCGGAGAGGAAAGCCTCTTCGCCGCCGTCCCCAAAGACAGCCCTTTGGCCCGGCGCGATGAGCTGACGCTTTCCGATCTGTCCGCGACGCCCGCCGTTCTCTTCCCTTCCGACGACCGGCCCGGATTTGCCGATGAAGTGATCGGTATGTTTAAGTCGAAAACTGTCCCAATCGTCATCGACACCTTCGCTGCCGAAACCATGGCCGCCCTGGCACAGGTCGCAAGCGGCAACCGGTACTGCATGGTTCCAGGTTCGGTGGCCGCCCTCGGCTATCCCACTCTCGCCTTCCGCCCGGTGATCGATTGTACGATTCGCGCCCCGATCAGCTGCGTCTTCGCCGAAGGTGAGCCGATCCCAATCCTGGCGCAGTTCCTGAAATCCTTGCGCGCCCTGTCGCTGTCCTCGTTCCAAGATACCTAATCGGTATTCCTGCCCCCATTCGAAAGTATTGGAACGCATCGACCGGCACGACCATATTTTGCGTGCCAACTCGCGGATGATCCGCGTCAACGCGACAATTCGTTTCTGGGAGGTCTAGAATGAACGAGCGCGCAAAAGCCATTACAGAAGACATTGTAGGCGCCATTGCCGACGTGCTCCGCAAGCACGACGTAACATTCGGCGAATACCGCGCCGGGTTCATGCACATGATCAAAACGCAGCAGGCCGGGGAAATCCCGCTGCTGATCGATGTGTTCTTTAACAACGTCATCGTCGACATCGAAAACAAATCCCGCAAGGGCTCCAAAGCAGCGATCCAGGGACCGTACTTCGTTCCTGAAGCACCGCATGTGACGGACGCTCTCGCCATCGAAGACAGCGCCCAGGACCTCCCGAAGATGGTCATGCGCGGCACGGTCACGGGCCTCGACGGCGCGCCGGTTCCGGGCGCCGTGATTGACGTCTGGCACTCCACGCCGGATGGCCGCTACTCGGGCATCGAGCGTCATGGCGACCTCGACAAGAAATACTACCGCGGCAAGATCACCACGGATTCCGAAGGACGCTACGAAGTAACCTCGATCCTGCCCGTGCCCTACCAGATCCCGAACAAAGGCCCGACCGGCCAGCTTCTGGAAGACTACATGGGTGGCCACAGCTGGCGCCCCGCGCACATCCACTACTGGCTCCATGCCGACGGGATGCGCGACCTCATCAGCCAGGCTTATTTTGAGGGCGATGAATACATCGACAACGACAGCTGCAAAGGCGGCGGGTCGGACTTCATGGTCCCGGAAGAGTACGAAGGCGACGTCCGCGTGATGGAGGTCAACTTCACGCTGGAACCGGCCACCGCGCTTCAGGCCGCCGAGTAAAGACATCAGCACGGGGGTCGGTTGTCCGGCCCCCTTTTTCCATAGATTCAATCAGCGAATTCTGCGTGATCGCCCGAGCGCGAGATTGCGTGCACTCGGGGTCTGTCAAAGCGCAGACAGGAAGAGAGTGAAATGCCACAGCTTGAAACCGAAGTTCTGATCGTCGGCACGGGACCAGCCGGCTCCTCCGCCGCCGCGCTCCTGGCGCGCTACGGCGTGAAGACGGTGCTCGTCAACAAATACGGCTGGACCGCGCCGACACCCCGCGCGCACATCACGAACCAACGCACGATGGAGGTTATTCGCGACCTCGACCTGGAAGACGAGGTCAAAATGTGGGCCGTCCCCAATGACCTGATGGGCGAAAACACAATCTGCGCCTCGCTCGCCGGTGAAGAGTTTGGTCGCATCCGCACCTGGGGAACCGACGTGCGCCGCCGCGCGGATTATGACGAGTGCTCGCCCACGTCGATGTGCGACATACCGCAGAACTACCTTGAGCCGATCCTGGTAAAATCCGCCGCACTAGACAGCGGCAAGGTCCGCTTCGACACCGAATATGTAAGCCACACCCAGGACGAAGGCGGCGTAACCGCAACCCTGCGCGACCGTCTGACGGGCGAAGAATACGACGTCCGTGCGAAGTACATGATCGGTGCCGACGGCGCGAACTCGCAGGTGCTCGAAGATCTCGGTCTCCCCCTCGAAGGTCAGATGGGCAAGTCGGGCTCGATCAACATGCTCTTCGAATGCGACCTCTCCAAATACGTCGCGCACCGCCCCTCAGTGCTCTACTGGGTAATCCAGCCCGGGTCCGACATTGGCGGTCTCGGTATCGGCGTCGTTCGCATGGTCCGCCCCTGGAACAAATGGCTCGCGATCTGGGGCTACGACGTGGAGCAGGGTCCGCCAGAACTCGACAACGACTTTGCCACGAAGATCGTCAAGAACCTGATCGGCGACCAGGACATCGACGTCAAAATCGAAGGTACCTCGACCTGGACCGTCAACGACATGTACGCGACCGAACTGCACAAGGGCCGCGTGTTATGCGCCGGTGACGCGATCCACCGCCACCCGCCGACCAATGGTCTGGGCTCGAACACCTCGATCCAGGACAGCTTCAACCTCTGTTGGAAGATCGCGATGGTCCTCCGCGGCCAGGCCGATCCGTCGCTTCTGGACACCTACACGACCGAGCGTGCGCCAGTGGCCAAACAGATCGTGGGACGCGCCAACAAATCGCTCGGGGACTTCCCGCCGATCGCGGTGGCGCTTGGCCTGCCGCAGGCCAAGGGCGATGTCGAACAGATGTACAAGAACATGGCGGCCCGGAAAGACTCGACGCCCGAGGCAGAGGCGCAGCGCACCGCGCTCCGCAACGCCATCTCGGGCACGGACTATGTCTACAACGCCCATGGCGTTGAGATGAACCAGCGTTATGACGGTCCCGCCGTCGTCTCAGACGGTTCGCCGGAAGAGGAGTTCCCGGATGTTGAACTCCTGCACAAGGCGTCTTCGCGCCCCGGCGCCCCGGTGCCCCATGTCTGGGTATACCACGCCGACGGCACGCCAATCTCAACCAAGGATCTGTGCGGCAAGGGCAAGTTCTCGATCCTGACCGGTCTCGGCGGTGAAGGCTGGAAGGATGCGGCCCAGGCCGTGAAGGAACAGCTTGGCGTCGAAATCGACGTCCACCTCATCGGCCCGGGTCTCGAGCTTGAGGATCACTACGGCGACTTCGCCAAGATCCGCGAGACCACGGACTCCGGTGCCCTGCTCGTGCGCCCTGACTTCCACGTGGCTTTCCGTGCCGACGCGATTTCCGCCAGCGCAACAGTCGACCTCGTCAACGCCATGAGCCAGGTCTTGGGCCGCGCCACAGCGATGCAACGCGCCGCAGAGTAACCGCCTGGCACCCCCACACACCCAGGCAGTACACCCGCCCGGGCCCTAAAAAGGGCCCGGGCCTTCTCTTTTGCGCAACGCGTGAGCGGCACGGCGGCCAGCGCTCAGCGCGGGCAAATATCAATCAGTAGAAAGGATGATCGCGTCAGTGCGGTGCCGGTCCCTCAGGACTTTGCCGGTGCCGCGGTCCCACCAATA
>CAWUIX010000161.1:0-5820 GCA_963922395.1 uncultured Rhodobacterales bacterium
CTGTTACTCTGTGGCAATTTAGCGTGCAGTTTTCCTGTCGCATACAGGCGCATACCGCGATCCTGAAGCTGGATAGGCGTGGATACCCGCGCGACCAGACACAACGGGAATCGGAGGAGGGCCTGCTTTGAGCCAGATCGAAACCTTCTATGAAGTGATGCGGAAGCAGGGGATCACCCGCCGAAGCTTCATGAAATATTGCTCGCTGACCGCAGCGGCGCTCGGGCTCGGCCCCAGCTTTGTGCCAAAAATCGCCCATGCGATGGAGACCAAGCCACGCACGCCGGTCATCTGGATCAACGGTCTGGAGTGCACCTGTTGTTCTGAAAGCTTCATTCGCGGTGCGCACCCGCTCGCCAAGGACGTGGTCCTGTCGATGATCTCGCTCGACTATAGCCACGTTCTGATGGCCGCGGCAGGACAGGCCGCCGAGGACGCGCTGGAAGAGGCGATTGAGAAGTACAAAGGCAACTACATCCTCGCCGTTGAGGGTAATCCGCCTTTGAATGAAGACGGCATGTTCTGCATCAACGCCGGCAAACCATTCGTTGAACAGCTTCGGCATGTCGCCAAGGATGCCAAGGCCATCATATCCTGGGGTGCCTGCGCCTCATACGGATGTGTTCAGGCGGCCAAGCCCAATCCGACCCAGGCAACCCCCGTTCACAAGGTCATCACCGACAAGCCGATCATCAAGGTGCCGGGCTGCCCGCCCATCGCCGAGGTTATGACGGGCGTGATCACCTATATGCTCACCTTTGACCGCCTGCCGGAGCTCGACCGCCAAGGCCGTCCAGCCATGTTCTATGGGCAGCGCATTCACGACAAATGCTATCGCCGTCCCCATTTCGACGCAGGCCAATTCGTCGAGGAATGGGACGATGAAAATGCGCGCAAAGGGTACTGCCTCTACAAAGTCGGTTGCAAAGGGCCGACCACCTACAACGCCTGCTCGACTGTCCGCTGGAACGAAGGCACGTCCTTCCCGATCCAGTCGGGCCACGGTTGTATCGGGTGTTCCGAAGACGGCTTCTGGGACCAGGGCAGCTTCTACAACCGCGTGACGGACCTGACCCAGTTCGGGGTCGAGGCGAATGCCGATCAGGTTGGTATCGCCGCCGCAGGTGTCGTCGGCACCGGAATTGCAGCCCACGCGGCCGTAAGTGCGCTCAAATCCGCCCAAAAGAAAACGCAGGACCGGGTGTCCGAGAACGAGGAGGTCTAAGACATGGTTGTCCAAACACCCAACGGCTTTAGCCTCGACAACAGCGGCAAGCGCGTCGTGGTCGACCCGGTCACCCGGATCGAAGGTCACATGCGCTGCGAAGTGAATGTCGACGAAAACAACATGATCACCAATGCCGTCTCAACCGGCACCATGTGGCGCGGGCTTGAGGTCATCTTGAAGGGCCGCGATCCGCGCGATGCCTGGGCGTTCACCGAGCGCATCTGCGGCGTTTGCACGGGCACACATGCGCTGACGTCCGTCCGCGCAGTTGAGGATGCGCTGGACATTGAGATCCCGGACAACGCGAACTCGATCCGGAACATCATGCAGCTCAACCTGCAGATCCATGACCATGTCGTTCATTTCTATCATTTGCATGCGCTCGATTGGGTGAACCCGGTCAACGCGCTTCGTGCAGATCCGAAAGCGACAAGCGAGCTTCAACAAGCGGTGAGCCCGAACCATCCGCTCTCCAGCCCCGGCTATTTCCGCGACGTACAGAACCGCCTGAAGGCATTTGTCGAAAGCGGTCAGCTCGGCATCTTCAAGAACGGCTACTGGGACAACCCGGCCTATCTTTTGCCGCCGGAAGCGGACCTGATGGCGACGACGCATTACCTAGAGGCGCTCGATCTTCAGAAGGAAATCGCGAAGATCCATACGATCTTCGGCGGTAAGAACCCACACCCGAACTGGTTGGTGGGCGGTGTGCCGTGCCCGATCAATGTCCACAGCACCGGTGCTGTCGGCGCGATCAACATGGAACGGCTGAACATGGTGTCGTCGATCATCGACAAGTGCATCGAGTTCAATAATAACGTTTATATACCGGACGTTATCGCCATCGGCGGCTTCTACAAGAACTGGCTCTATGGTGGGGGTCTCTCATCTCAGGCATGCCTGGCCTACGGCGACATCCCTGAGCATCCGAATGATTTCTCGCCCGAGCAGCTCTATCTGCCGCGCGGTGCAATCATCAACGGCGACCTCTCCGAGGTGCACGAAGTGGACGTTCGCGACCCTGAGCAGATTCAGGAGTTCGTGGATCACTCTTGGTACGACTACGGCGAACCCGGCAAGGGCCTTCATCCTTGGGACGGCGTCACGGATGCCAAGTTCGAGCTTGGCGAGAACACCAAAGGCTCGCGCACCAACATCAAGGAGATCGATGAGGCCGCGAAGTACTCATGGATCAAAGCGCCCCGCTGGAAGGGTCACGCGATGGAGGTCGGACCTCTGGCGCGCTACGTTGTGGGATACGCGTCAGGGCACGAGGACATCTCGAACCAGGTCAACGGCCTGCTTCGGACGATGGACCTGCCCGTCGAAGCGCTCTTCTCGACGCTCGGGCGGACCGCAGCACGTGCTCTCGAAAGCGAGTATTGCGGCCGCTTGCAGAAGTACTTCTTCGACAAGCTTGTGACCAACATCAAGAACGGCGACGAGAGCACCGCGAATGTCGCCAAGTGGGAGCCTTCGACCTGGCCCAAGACCACAAAGGGCGTTGGCATGACCGAAGCCCCGCGTGGCGCGCTTGGTCACTGGGTCCACATCGATCAGGGTCGTATCGAGAACTATCAATGCGTGGTGCCAACGACGTGGAACGGGTCACCCCGCGACACCCAAGGCAACATCGGTGCTTTTGAGGCAGCCCTGATGAACACCAAGATGGAGCGGCCAGAGGAGCCGGTCGAGATCCTGCGCACATTGCACAGCTTCGACCCCTGCCTTGCTTGCTCAACCCATGTCATGTCGCCGGACGGTGATGAACTCACCACCGTCAAGGTCCGCTGAGGAGGAGAGACCAATGAAGAAGCTCACGACACTTTTGATGCTTGTGCCCTCGATAGCGCTCGCGCACGGCGGACACGCTGAGATGCCAGCAGCAGCCCACGATACGTTCCACTTTGGCCCATGGGTCGCCGTAGGTCTACTGCTCGCGGCTCTCTTGGTCTTCCATATCCGGAGGCAGTGATATGAGGGTCGACGTCGATGGAGATACGGTCGCCGAGCCGCTTAAGACGAAGCTCGACTTCTACACCTCCGAACCTCTGACCGGCGATGCGACGGAACAGGACCGCGCGACGATCACCCGGCGGACCAGCGTCTATGTCTACGAGGCGCCGGTCCGGCTCTGGCACTGGATCAACGCGGCGGCGATCATGGTGCTGATCGTCACAGGGTACCTGATTGGCGCGCCGCCACCGTCCATGCAAATCGCCGAGGCAACGCACCAGTTCGTCTTTGGCTATATCCGGTTCGCCCACTTTGCGGCCGCGATGATCATGACCGTTGGGTTCTTTGGCCGCATCTACTGGGCCTTCGCCGGCAACAGCCATGCCAAACAGATGTTCATGCTGCCCTTCTGGCGTGCCCAGTGGTGGTCTGAGGTCTGGCACGAGATCAAGTGGTACGCCTTCCTGGAAAGCACGCCCAAGAAATACGTCGGCCACAACCCGTTGGCACAGATCGCGATGTTCTTCTTCATGACGGTCGGCATGACCTTCATGATCGTCACGGGGTTTGCACTCTACGCCGAAGGCGCGGGACAAGGTGGCATGCTCGACGCCATCTTTGGCCCGCTCCGGGATTGGATCGGAAACAGCCAAGTCCTGCATCAGATCCACCATCTGGGAATGTGGTTTATCGTAATCTTCATGATGATCCACATCTACGCGGCAGTCCGCGAGGATATCATGAGCCGTCAATCGATGGTCTCGACGATGATCTCCGGCACGCGGACGTTCAAGGACGATCAGGTGGATTAGAACTAACCACTTCAAAACAGAATCGTACGGGCGCTTCGGCGCCCGTTTTTCTTTATGGAAAGTTACTAGTCATTTATAGTACGTATAGGATAGTATGTTTTCATATATGTGAGGTAGCTGAGTCATCTTCGGGTTTAAAAATCCATACATAACAATGGCTTGAAGAATTTCTTCGTAAGATGGTCATTTTCCATCCAATCCGTACAGAAATCGCCAAGACTGGCTCCAGCACGACCGGACTGGGAACCCCGGCGCGCACTCAGGGAGGATCAGGTCAATGGCGAGAGCGCTTGTTTTGGGCATTGGAAATGTGCTCTGGGCCGATGAAGGCTTTGGGGTTCGTTGCGTCGAAGCGCTGGCCGAAACCCGGTTTTTCGGAGAGGATGCACTCCTTCTCGACGGCGGCACGCAGGGTCTCTACCTCCTTCCCTTTCTCGAAGATGCAGATCTTCTCGTGGTCTTCGATGCAGTCGACTACGGGCTTGAGGCCGGCACCATGAAAATCGTCGAAGGCGACGAGGTGCCCCGCTTCATGGGCGCCAAGAAGATGAGCCTCCACCAGACCGGGTTCCAAGACGTCATCGCCACAGCGCAGCTTATGGGCTGCTGCCCGGATGAGCTCCTCCTGATCGGTTGCCAGCCGGTTGAATTGGAGGATTACGGAGGAGGTCTCCGCAAAGCTGTCGCCGACCGAATTCCTGAGGCGCTTCAGATCGCCTGTGACTGGCTCGAGGCGCGGGGCGTCACCTCGGAACCCGGCCGCACCCGCACAAACGATCTTGCCGACCAATCGATCCGCATGGCCGCTTACGAGGATGGCCGCCCTTCGGAAGAAGAGGCCTGCCGTATCGGCGATGCACGCTTCATGCCGGTCGGGGAGTAACACGATGTGCGTCGGCATTCCTTTCCGCATCACAGAAGTGGACGGCACGAATGCCATCGCCACAGACGGGTCGCGGACCGAGGTGATTGACCTCTCGCTTGTAGGCACTCAGCCCGTGGGGACCTGGGTGCTGAACTTTCTTGGGGCTGCGCGTGAGGTTCTGACCGAAGAGGAAGCGGAACGCATCAGCGCAGCTATCGCAGGGCTCGAACGGGTGATGAACGGTGGCGACCTTGGTGACGCCTTTGCCGACCTGGACGCCAACACCCCGACCCTTCCGCCACACCTCGCCGCGGCAGCAGCCGCAGGCAAGACACACGCTTAAACTACGGAGACGTTTATGGGACACCCGTTAATCGACACACTGACACACGAGCTTGGATGGCCCTGCCTTTCGACAGAAGAAGAGGTGACGGACTTTACCGGTCAGCCAGGCGTTCACGCGCTTTTTGTCCCCGGTGACGCCGCGCGCAATCTGGAAACCCCCGACGTCGCCGTCATCGTTCCAGAACTCGTCGCCGCGTTTCAGGGACGCTTCGATTGTGCGGTCGTCGCTGATGAGATGCACGGCACGGTCAAGGAAAGCTCCGGCATAAATAAAACCCCGTCCCTGATCTTTTATCGCGATGGTGCCTGCCTCGGCGGAATCCCAAAGGTCCGCGACTGGGATGATTACATGGCGCGGATCACGCGCTTTCTCGACCTGCCAATCGCCGCTGAGTGAAGGACCCTAATCGATGATCCGTGATTTCCAGATTCCCCCCACCGGCTTCGGCCCCGGTTCTCAGCCCAGCGAGGCAGATGGGTCCGAGCTCGAGTACATGAGCCTGCCACAGGATATGCGGACCTACGCGCCCAGCATCCCGATGGTCGAGGCCGACCCGGCCCTTGCCGCCGCGATGACCCTGATGGGTGAGATCGCCGATGCCGCTGACAAGGTC
>CAWUIX010000162.1:0-5819 GCA_963922395.1 uncultured Rhodobacterales bacterium
GGGAGCAGGCACGCCCGAGGGCGACGCGGCACGCGATGCGCTCGACCGGGCGGGCCGCGCAATGGACAACGCCGAAGACGCGCTTCGCGAAGAAGACTATGCAGGCGCGCTTGATGATCAGTCCGAGGCAATCGAAGCCCTGCGTGAAGGCATGCGGGAACTCGGCGAGGCCATGGCCCAACAACAGGGTCAGCCAGGCCAGCAAGGCGATGCCGTGGGCAGCGCGAACCCCCTCGGTCAGCGTGATCCCTTGGGCCGCGAGGCCGGTCAGAACGGTCGGCTTGGCACGGAGGAAGAGCTTCTTCAGGGCGAAGACGTCTACCGCCGTGCCCGCGAGCTTCTGGATGAAATCCGGCGCCGGTCAGCCGAACAGTCCCGCCCCGATGCCGAGCTTGATTACCTGCGGCGGCTTCTCGACCGGTTCTGATTCCGGGCGGTTAACCGTCCCCTGACCCCTGCTCCGTCAATCCGGTGAGCCTATCCACCGTGCTGGCCAATGCGGCATCCAGCGAAAGCCGCATGCCATTCGCCCAATCGACATAGCCCGCGAGGGCCGGTTCCATTCCGGGAACGGCGCCAGCGATCTGGGGTGCGTAGAGGTAGACAAAGATCAACGCGACCACCGTCAGCATGACCCCGGAAAACCCAATCCGGAAACCGGTCCGCCGCGTCGTCACCTCGTCCTCGGTCAATGCCGGTGGATCAGGCAGGCGCCGGTCCTTCGTCGACGTCAACGTGGCGTTGATATCGTCGATATCGGGAAGCATCGACTTCCGCTCTGCTTCCTCCGCTTCCGGGCTTTCAACACCCCGCAAGCGCGCTGTCCGCGCCTCAGTATCTTCTGGAACAGGGCGCGGTGGAGCCGGATCCAGAACACCCAGGTCTGGCTGCGATTCCATCGCATCCGCCTCTTCGGCGCGACGCGCCGCAATCTCGCGCTCTGCCTCGGCCTTCAATATCCCCAGAACGCTTGGATCGGGTTTGCGCCGCGGCAGATCTCCCGGCGGCGGTCCGACGTCCTCGTCGTCTTCCCACTCGTCCTCGTCCGCAGTCGCCGCGATCGCGGGTGGCTCTTCTTCGGCGACGGCCGGGGTGTCCTCTACAGGGTCTTCGTGATCCGACACCGCATCTGCGGCGACGGTTTCGTCTGCAGGTTCGTCTGAATCAGAAGCCTCGACGGTATCTGCGACCTCTTCGGCGAAACTTGGGTCCTCTTCAGGCGCGCTTTCCAGCTCTGGCTCTGGTTCCGGCTCAGAGACATCCGCCTCATCGTCCCAACCATCGGCGGCGTCTTCCGCCGCGCCGGGTTCCTCGACCTCTGGCGCGTCTTCCACCGGCTCGTCGTAGTCGCGCCCTTCGAAAAACGCCTTCGCCCGCTCATCCAGACCATCGCCTGACCTCTCGGCCTGCGGCTCGGGATCATCGCTCCCCTCAGGTTCTGGCGCCGCTTCGGGTTCCGGTTTCGGGGGCGTCACCGCTACCGGCGCGCCACCGTCGGGCGCCTGAAACCAGGTCTGCCCACAGTTGGAGCACTGCACATCCCGACCCGACGCCGGAATCATGCCGGGATCCACCTCGTATTGCGCGTCGCAATTGGGGCAAATCAGCCGCATCGTCTGCCCTCGATCCTAATTCTGGCTGCCTGCTCTGATAATTCGCCTCAATAACAGGGCAAGCCGGGAAACTAAAGCGCGAGACGCAAACCGCGATTGAAACAGATCCGCCCCTGAGGCAAAGAAGACCCGACTTCCATCGGGGCCCCCCAAGTGATCGAGTTTTCCGGCGTCAGCTACCGATATGGCGACAAACCTTTGTTGTCGGAGATGTCGCTTGCCTTGGCTCCGGGCTCTTTTCATTTTCTCACCGGCCCCTCCGGTAGCGGGAAAACCACGCTCCTGAAGCTCTGCCACCTCGAATTGGCACCAGAAACGGGCCAACTCAGCATCTTCGGCAAGGATGCGCGCCGCCTCGGCCGGGATGAGATCGCCAAGACCCGGCAGAAGATCGGGATCGTGCATCAAGACACCCAATTTCTCGATCACCTATCGATTCGCGAAAACATCGCCCTGCCCCTTGTCGTATCGGGCCGGGACCCGGCGACAGAAGAGGACAACCTCTCCGAACTCTTGGGCTGGACCGGTCTCTCCGATCGGGCCGATGCCCTCCCACCGGAATTGTCGGGCGGTGAGCGTCAAAGGGCGGCCCTGGCACGCGCCGTCATCACCTCGCCCGAAATCGTCCTCGCCGACGAACCAACCGGGAATGTCGATTGGGACATGTCTCTGCGCCTTCTTGGCCTTCTGATTGAACTGAACCGGCTCGGGCGCACGGTCCTGATTGCCACCCACGACCTCAACCTGATCCGGCAGACCAAGTCTCAGGTACAGGCGCGCGTGCTAAGGATCCGCGATAAGACCGTTCAACCGGCGGGGTCAGATCTGTGAAGTTTCTCACCCCCTCTGCAGCGGCGACCCATGGCGACATAAACCGGATTGTCCCGCCGACGGGCGTCACCGCCTTGCTCACGGTCTTTGTTGCCACGACGATGTGCTTTCTGGCGGTCTTCGCCCTATCCCTCCTCTACTCCACAGACAGATTGGCCGATCGCTGGGCGGGCGCCCTTGCTTTATCTGGAACGGTCCGCATCTCCGCGCCCGCCGATCAAATGGCGGATCAGACCGCACGCACACTCGAAATCCTGTCGCAAACCCCCGGTGTCGCCTCTGTCCGCACGATTTCTGATAGCGAAAAGCAGGCCCTGCTCGCCCCCTGGATCGGAGCCGACCTCCCGCTTGAGGGCCTCGCGCTGCCAGAACTGATCGACGTCGTGGAAACCCCCGATGGGGTGGACGCACAAGGCCTCCGCCTGCGCCTTGAGGCGGAAGTACCCGGCGCGGTCTATGACGACCATGCGCGCTGGCGCGAACCCCTTGTTGCCGCGGCCGAACGCCTGCGCCTGATCGGTTGGGTCGGCATCAGCGCGATCACCCTGTCCCTCGCCGCGATGGTCATTCTGGCCGCCAGCGCCTCGCTGGCCGCGAACACCAAAGTCATCGAAGTTCTGCGTCTCGTCGGCGCACAGGACCGCTTCGTCGTGCGCGCTTTTACACGCCGGTTCTTCTTTCGTGCCCTGACCGGCGCCGCAATCGGAACGGTGATCGGCTTAATCGCCGTACTCGCCGTCCCGCGCACCGGGGCCGGTGGTGGCCTCTTTGAGGATCTGGGCTTCCGCGGACTTGAATGGCTGACGCCCCTGATCCTGCCCCCTCTGGCAGGCGCCATCGCCTATGGGGCGACCCGCGTAACGGCGGCACGCAAGCTGAGGGAGATGCGCTGATGCAATGGGTCCGCTCGCTTCTCTTCAACGCGCAGATCTATGTGATGATGCTCCTGATGGCGATCGTCTTCTTCCCCTTCGCGCTTTTCAGCCGCGACTGGGCGCTTCGGGCCTGCCACACCTGGTGCCGCTGGGTGATCTGGTCCGCGCGCTGGATGCTGGGCCTCAAGGTAGAGATCCGCGGCACGCCGCCCACAGAGCCCTGTCTGATCGCCGCCAAGCACCAATCCTTCTTCGACATCATTGTAATCTTCGGCGCGGTGCCCCTCGGCCGGTTCATCATGAAGCGCGAGCTCCTGTTCGCGCCAATCCTCGGCCAATACGCGCTCCGGATCGGCTGCGTGCCCGTGGACCGTGGCAAGCGCGGCAAGGCCATCGCCAAGATGGTCGAAGATGTGAACCGGGGCCTCCGCCGCCCGGGCCAGCTAATCATCTACCCTCAGGGCACGCGCGTCGCGCCCGGCGTCGCCAAGCCTTACAAAATTGGTACAGGGATCCTCTATGAACAGCTCGGGCAGCCCTGCGTTCCGGTCGCGACCAATATCGGGCTTTTCTGGCCGAAACGCGGGGTCCTAAGGAAGCCCGGAACGGCCGTGGTGGACTTCCTCGACACGATCCCGCCCGGGATGACGAAGGAGGCGTTTATCAAGGTGCTCGAAGAGAAAGTCGAAACCCGATCAAACGCATTAATGGCCGAAGCCGGATTTACGGCGCCAAAGGCAGGCTGATGAAAACAATTGATAGCATTGAAGAAATTGAAGCGCTCTATGGCCTGCCGGGGGACACCTCAACGCGCAAGGTGATGGCGGCGATCACCCCCGGCTATCGGATCTGGATCGAGCGGGCAAAGTTCTGCGTTCTCACCACGGTGGGCCCCGAAGGCACCGATGGAAGCCCTCGGGGCGACGACGGCCCTGTGGTGCGCATTCTGAATGACACCACGCTGACCATGCCCGACTGGCGCGGAAACAACCGGGGCGATTCGCTCAAGAACATCGTGCGGGACGGTCGTGTTTCGCTGATGCTCATGGTGCCGGGGGCCACAAATGTGGTCCGGATCAATGGCGAAGCCGTGCTGACGGCAGATGACGACATGCGCGCCTTGTTCGATCAGGGCGGGCACCATCCGCGCACCGTGATCCTGATCCGCATTCAGGAAATCTACTTCCAATGTGCCCGGGCCCTGATCCGTGCAGGCCTCTGGAACGGAGTGGACCAAAGCGACGGTCTGCCCTCCGCGGGCGCCCTTCTCGCCGAGGCGACAGAAGGGGCCATTGGAGGCGCAGACTACGATGCCGAATGGCCCGAACGCGCTGCGAAGAGCATGTGGTAACGCGCCCAGGTCATCTTGGCAAAAATACTCCTCAGATCCCGGACTTGATCCGGGACCTCAGGCTGCCAGCCCCTTTGAGCCCATCTGCAAGAACTTCTTCCGCCGATCCGCGACAAGCTCCTCCGGCGACATCCCCTGAAGCTCTTTCAGAAGCCCAGAGATCGCCGACCCCACCGACTTGATCGTGCCGGGGCGGTCACGTTGTGCACCGCCCATGGGTTCTCCGATAATATGGTCAATCACACCTAGGGTCTTCAGATCCTGAGCCGTCAGGCGCAACGCCTCGGCCGCTTCCCGCATCTTCTCGGCATCCTTCCAAAGGATCGAGGCACAGCCCTCGGGGCTGATCACGGAATAGATCGAGTGCTCCAGCATCGCGACCCGGTTCGCCGTCGCGAATGCGACTGCCCCGCCTGATCCGCCCTCTCCGATAATCACACTGATCATCGGTGACTTCAGCTTCAGGCACATCTCAGTTGACCGGGCGATGGCCTCCGACTGCCCACGCTCTTCCGCACCCTTCCCGGGATAGGCCCCGGGCGTGTCGACCAGAGTGATCACCGGCAAGCCGAACCGCCCTGCCAGATCCATCAGCCGGATCGCCTTGCGATAGCCTTCGGGCCGCGCCATGCCGAAATTCCGCTCAATGCGCGTGGTGGTGTCGTGGCCCTTCTCATGGCCCATCACGACGACCGGCTGATCCTCAAACCGCGCTAAGCCACCCATAACCGCGTGGTCGTCGGCAAAATTCCGGTCACCGGCGAGGGGCGTGTACTCGGCGAAGAGCTCTTCAATGTAGTCCTTGGCATGCGGGCGGTCGGGATGCCGCGCCACCTGACATTTCCGCCAGGGCGTCAGATCTTTGTACAGATCCTTCAGCATCGTGGCCGCCTTGTCATCAAGGGCTGCGGCCTCCTTCTCGACATCCATCTTGGCGTCGCCCCGCGCCATCGCGCGAAGCTCTTCTGCCTTGCCCTCGATTTCAGCGAGCGATTTTTCGAACTCTAGATAGTTGGTCATGGACCCTGTCCCTTGCGGCCCAGCCTATATGTCTCCATGAAGGCAGCGTTGCAATATCTGGGCATCACGCGACGCATATGACTGACATCGACGACAAGGCGATCGTGGAACAGATCTGGTGGGCCGGGG
>CAWUIX010000163.1:0-5813 GCA_963922395.1 uncultured Rhodobacterales bacterium
ACCTTTACCCAAAGGGTCCGATCGACGAAGCCACTTATCACGCCGGTCAGGATCCTTTGGAGATCGTCCACTGGTTCGACGCGGGCAACTACACGATTGAGCGAAACTGGCGGCACCGGAACCTTTGGATCCAAGGGGGCCCAAGGGCGCGGATGTTCTTCTCGGATGATCCCTACCGGGCGCCCGCGCTGAACAAGGTTCCGCTTGTGAAGTGGGACCGGAAATTTGTCTACGTCAGCGGCACCCATATGCTGCTGCCCCGGGGACTGAATCTGGTCTACGACGAGTGGGGCGGTGAGAAGGCGTCCGGCTGCCTCTTGCACGCAAAGTTCCTGTCGAGCTTTGAGGAAAAGGCCCGGGAAGAGATCACCCGCCGCGAACACTATGCCGAAGGACGCGAATACCGCGCCTATCAGGCCCGCGCGGCGGAACGCCCGGTCCTCTGGACCCGCTGGTCCGAACGGTACGTGAATTGGCGTCAGCTTGATGCGCTCGGTCTGATGTCCAAGGGGAACTGGGCATGACTGTGGGCTTCGTCATGCTGGTGCACGAACCACTGGAGCGCGCGGCCCAGGTCGCACGCCACTGGGCGCGCTCGGGGTGCCCAATCGTCATCCACGTGGACGCGGCCGTCAAACGCCTGGCCCATGACGCCTTTCGCGCCGACCTTGAGACATTCTCAAATGTCGTCTTCTGCAAACGCCATGCGTGCGAATGGGGCACCTGGTCACTGGTTGCCGCGTCGCAGACCGCGTCGGAGATGATGCTCGAAACTTTTCCCGAGGTGAGGCATGTGTTTTTGGCCTCTGGAAGCTGCCTGCCCCTGCGCCCGGTGCGCGAGCTACAGGACTATCTCGATCAGCACCCGGACACCGATTTCATCGAAAGCGTGACCACGCGGGATGTCCCCTGGACCATCGGCGGGTTTGATGCAGAACGGTTTGCCTTCAGCTTCCCCTTCTCCTGGCGGCGGCAGCGGACGCTGTTCGACCTGAGCGTCCGGGTCCAACGCGCCCTGCGCCGCCAGAGGGAGGCCCCGGAAGGGATCACACCGCATCTGGGATCGCAATGGTGGTGCCTTACGCGCCAAACCCTGTCGGCGATTTTCGACGATCCGGATCGGGCGCGGTACGAGCGGTTCTTCAAACGGGTCTGGATCCCGGACGAAAGCTATTACCAAACCATGATCCGACGGTATTCCCGTCAGGTCGAAAGCCGGTCGCTCACGCTTTCCAAGTTCGATTATCAGGGCAAACCTCACATCTTCTATGATGACCACCTGCACCTGTTGCGGCGGTCGGACTGTTTTGTCGCGCGGAAGATCTGGCCCAAAGCGGAAAAGCTTTATGAGACGTTTCTCGAGCGCGAACTTGCCTGGGAAAACGCGGAACCGCCCAGCCCCACGAAAATCGACCGTGTGTTCGCCCGCGCTGTCGACCGACGCACACGGGGGCGTCCCGGCCTATACATGCAAAGCCGGTTCCCGAACTGGGATTGGGAGAATGGAAGAACCGCTGCGCCCTACCACATGCTTTGCGGATTCGGCGATCTCTTCGAAGGGTTCGAAGAGTGGCTGAGCGGGGCCGCCGATTGCCTGACCCACGGTCATATCTTCGGCCCGGAGCGCGTGGAGTTCGCGGACCGGCAGGCCGCCTTTGCTGGGGCCTTACCGGACAGCGCAGAGTTGCGTGATCATAACCCCAGGGCGTTTCTTGCGAACCTTCTGTGGAACACCCGGGGCGAGCGGCAGTGTTTTCTTTTCGGGCCGAACGATGCCCAGGAGATCGCGGGTTTCGTCGCCTCTGATCCAAATGCGCGGGTGATGGCGATCAGCGGGGCATGGGCCCTTCCGCTGGCCCGCGCGAACCGGAATTTCGGCGAACTTCGACAAGAGGCGGCCGAGTTGCAGAAGATCGAAGCGGCGTTTCTGGACACCCTGCGCGCCCCGCACACGAAGGCGCGGGTGCGGATCTGGTCGATGGCAGAATTCCTTGAGGATCCGATGGAGAACCTAACCCATCTGTTGGAGGAAGTTGGCCCCCGCCATGGCCACGGCTTGACAGAGGCACCGCGCATGCGGTCGCTTTCCGGGTTCGGGCAATTCCTGCAGAACCTGCGCAATCAGGGCATGAACCCCCACTTGGCCGGGGATTTCGCGGTGACGGAGCCCACGGGGTTCAAGGAACCCGCGGCCCGGCCTTACGTGGTGAAGTAACCCATGCCCTCCCGCTTTGAGAGCTTCGTTATTCTGGCCGAGATGCGGACCGGTTCGAACGCGCTTGAAGAGCGGCTGAATGATTTTGAAGGGCTAACGAGCCACGGCGAAGTCTTTAACCCACATTTTATGGGCACGCCCAACTGCGATGCTCTTTTTGACACGCCGATCCGTGACCGTGACCGGGATCCTGTGGCGCTGATCGGGAAGATGCAGTCGCAGACCCGTGGCCTGGCCGGGTTTCGCCTGTTCTCCGACCATGATCCAAGGGTTCTGGATCACGTCCTGTCGAACCGGCGGATGGCGAAAATCATCCTCACCCGTGCGCCGTTGGACAGCTACATTTCACTCAAGATCGCACGTGCCACAGGGCAGTGGTGGCTGGGGGATCTGAAGCGCGCGAAGTCTGAAAAGGCGCATTTCGATGCGGCGGAATTCGAAAGATACCGGGCAGAACGTGAGGCGCACCTTGGTCACTTGCGCCATAGCCTTCGCGCGTCAGGGCAGGTTCCCTTCGAGCTCAGCTATGACGAGATCAATGATGATGCGGTGATCGCCGGCCTCGCGAAGTTTCTAGGGTCGACGGAGAAACGGTCGCAAAGCACACGAAAAGGGCGCGTGCAGAACCCGGTGCCAATGTCCGACAAGGTTGCGAATTTTGCGGAGATGAAGGCAGCGCTTGCGAGCAATGATCCGCTCGAGCTTGACCGCGTTCCGGATTTCGAGCCACCCCGCGGTCCGAACGTGCCGGCGTTTCTGGCCACGCGCTCGCAACCTCTGCTTTATATGCCGGTCAAATGTGCAGGCGACCGGTCGGTGGAGGACTGGATGGCGGCGCTGGACGGCTCATCGGTTGAGGCGTTGGTCGGTGGTTTCACACAACGGAAACTGCGCGGCTGGAAACGGCAAACGGGCACGCACCTGTCTTTCACCGTGGTCGCGCATCCCCTGGAGAGGGCGCATCGGGCCTTCTGCCGCTTTATCCTTCCCACCGGTGATGGCGCGTTCACGGGTATCCGCGCCGTTCTTCGGCGCAGCTATGGTGTGGCCCTGCCCGATGATCCCGCCGATGCCGGTTACGATCTGAACGCGCACAGCACGGCGTTTCTGGCGTTCCTGCGCTTTCTGAAGGGAAATCTGAACGGTCAGACAGCGGTTCGGATTGACGGGGCCTGGGCCTCCCAAACGGCGATCCTACAGGGGATGTCGGTCTTCGGCTCACCGGATCGGGTGCTCCGTTGGGAGAGTGCTGACGATGGGCTGTCGGAGATTGCGCGGGCGCTTGGGTTTGAGTCTCCGGCTTTCCAGGACACAGATCCGGAAGGACCCTTCGCGCTGGCAGAGATCTACAATGATCGGATCGAACGGGCCGCGCGGCGCGCCTACCAGAAAGACTACATGATGTTTGGTTATGGCCCCTGGCGGTCGCTCTAGGCGGCCCTGGTCGCCTGTGCGTCGGTCAAGAGCGCATAGAGCGTCGCCGGATCGTCGTTGGCCCGCAATTTCGCGCAGAGCGTGGAATCCCGCATGGTGCGTGAGACAAGGGCCAGCGCTTTGAGATGATCCACGCCGGAATCCTCTGGCGCAAAAAGCGCAAAGACCAGATCCACCGGCAACCGATCCACGGAATCAAAGTCCAGCGGCTTTTCGATGCGGACAAAAATCCCGGCCACACCCTCAATGCCCGAAAGCCGTGCATGGGGCAGGGCAATGCCGTTGCCTACGCCCGTGGGGCCAAGGCTTTCCCGTTCCTGCAGAGCATCGAAAACCGTGCCCGCAGACAGGCCGGTGGCCCGCTCGAACATATCCCCGATCTCCTGAAACAGGCGTTTCTTGGAGGTGATCCCGGGCAGGACACGAATGGCCTCGGGGGAAAGAAGCGTCGCAATTTCCATGTAGCGATAGGTCTCTTTTGGTGATCCGGCTAGGCGCCCAATTTGGGCAGGTCAGTCAGGGTCGATCCATCCGATGTTTCCGTCGTCCCGGCGGTAAACGATATTGATCCCGCTTTCGCGCTTTTCGTTGCGGAAGACCAAAACTGGCGCCCCGGCGAGTTCCATTTGCATCACAGCCTCTCCCACGGTCAGAGACGGAATCTTCGCCTCCATCTCCGCAATGATCATCGGCTGCAGACTGTCGGGTTCATCCCGCTCCGAGTCGTCCGATCCGGCGAGGATATATGAGGAAGCTCCGATATGTTCAACAGGATCTGTTCTCTCCCGATGGTGGTCTTTGAGCCTCCGTTTGTACCGCCGGAGTTGTTTTTCCATTTTTTCCGCGCACTTGTCAAAAGCGCCGTAAATCTCATTCGCCTGTCCGCGCGCTTGTGCGGTCAGCCCGGTCGACAGATGCACGGTTGTTTCGCAGGCGAATGCGTGGCCGTCCTTCGAAAAGACGACCATCGCGTCGGTGGGGCGGCCTGCATATTTTTCTGCGACGCTGCTTAGTTCCTGCTCAACATGGGTTTGGAGCGACGCTCCGACATCGATCTGCTTACCAGTGATCTGAAAACGCAATGCGCCCTCCCTCTTAGTCCGAAACAGTTACCGCCGGTCGAACCGGTCCGTCTGTCCCTTATTTTTGTGTGTCATAGAATACCCGATCAAAGACCGTCCCGCTGTCGTCCAGCGCCCGGTCTGGAACATGCCCAATACGTCCCGTCGGTGCATCATCCCCTCCATTTGGGGGCAGTTCCAGCGCGGTTGTCAACGCTTACTATGCGGCTCCGTAACGCGGCCCCAACATCTTGGGGAACGGGTCGCAGCGCCCACTACGGCCCTTTAGTGAATCTTGAAATGCTGCCCAAGATAGACGCGGCGGACGTTCTCGTCCTGGACCACTTCTTCCGTCGTCCCGCTCATCAAGACCTGACCGTCATGAAGGATGTAGGCGCGGTCCACGATCTCGAGCGTCTCGCGCACATTGTGGTCCGTGATGAGAACCCCGATACCACGGTCTTTCAGGTTTGCTACAAGTCCCCGGATCTCGCCCACCGCGATGGGATCAACACCCGCGAACGGTTCATCGAGCAGCAGGTATTTCGGATTGGCCGCCAGGCAGCGGGCGATCTCTGTCCGCCGCCGCTCACCGCCTGACAGGGACAGGGCGGGTGCGCGCCGGAGATGGGTGATGGAAAAGTCCGACAGAAGCTCATCAAGCCGCTCATGCCGCTTGATCCGGTTGCGTTCGGAAATCTCCAGGATCGCAAGGATGTTGTCCTCGACGCTCAACCCCCGAAAAATCGACACCTCTTGCGGCAGGTATCCGATTCCAAGCCGCGCACGCCGGTACATCGGCAGGGGCGTAACATCCTGACCATCGACGAGCACCTGCCCGCCATCGGGCGCCACGAGACCAGCAATGGCATAGAAGCAGGTCGTCTTGCCGGACCCGTTCGGGCCAAGAAGGGCCACGACTTCCCCCCGGGACAGGGTCATCGAAACATCGCGGATCACCGGGCGCTTTCGGTAGGATTTCCGAAGCCCGTAAACCTCCAGCCCCTGACCACCTTGAGTGACTCGAAGCTCCGGTTGCGCCATCAGTTGTTGCTCTGGAAAATTGTGCGCACGCGACCTTCCATGACGCCGGTGCCGGCATC
>CAWUIX010000164.1:0-5811 GCA_963922395.1 uncultured Rhodobacterales bacterium
CGGATCGGGGCATCCGGGTTGTGCAGAACCGGTCGGGTGCGGTGCGCATTTTCGATCCGGATAGTGGGACGTTGACCCTATCGGCACAGAGTGATCCGCCAACACGGCGGTTTCAGCTTCTTCATCAGGCGGCGCTGATCCTGCAGAGCGATCTGATTGAGGCGACACTGGATCTGGCGCGGTTTCGGACAGGGGAGGCGCGCTCCATTGCACGAGTGGGGATGGCCAACTACTTTGCGGGTGCTGCGCTCTTACCCTATGGCCCGTTTCTGGAGGCGGCGCAAACCCATCGGCATGATCTGGAAGCACTCGGCGTCACATTCGGGGCGTCGATTGAGCAGGTGGCGCATCGGCTGTCGACGCTGCAGCGCCCGGGCGCGAAAGGCATACCGTTCTTCTTTGTCCGTGTGGATCAGGCGGGGACGATCACCAAACGGCACTCTGCCACACGCCTGCAATTCGCGCGCTATGGCGGGGCCTGTCCCCTATGGAACGTGCACCGGGCATTTGAAACGCCCGGGCGGTTCTTGCGTCAGTTGGCGGAAACACCAGACGGCATTCGGTATTTCTGCTTGGCGCGGGACGTATCCAAACCCGGCGGGCGGTTCGATGCGCCGGTGCGGCGGTTCGCGATTGGGCTCGGGTGTGAGGTCGCCCATGCGCGGGCATTGGTCTATGCCGACGATCTGGATGTCGAGAACGCGCACGCCTTTCAGCCGATCGGGATCTCTTGCAGGATCTGTGAGCGGCGCGACTGTCATCAGCGCGCCGTGCCGCCCCTTGAGCGGCAACTCGACATCGATCCGAACCGGCGCGGGGTCCTGCCCTACCGTGTCGGCGATTGACCCGGCGCCCTGGAGCGGCAGCTTACCTTACGAAGCCGTTGCAGCGGTGTCGGTGCAGAGCATCTGATAGAGGCGGTCCTTCAGGACCATCCGGCGGCGGCGCAATTCGGTTTCAGCTGCCATGCTCATCGGTTCCACGAGTGTTTCGGCGCGGTGCACCTCGCGGTTCACGTCGTGATATTCATCCATGAGAACGCGAAAATCCGCATTCGTGGTTTTCAGATGATGGATGGCATCGGTGTATTCGGGAAAGTCCGCGGCAAGTTCATGCGGCGTGTGGGACATATGGTGTTTACTCCGAGAGTTAGAGTCGCGCGCAAAGTGAAGCTGACAGTGAGGTGTCAACTTCACTTTGACCTGGATCAAGCCGGGAGCTTGGCCGTGACTTCAATCTCGATTTTCATTTCCGGCTCTTGAAGGCCCGCCGTGATCATCGTGGCCGCGGGGCGGACGGAACCGAAGACGTCTGATGTGACCGGCCAGCAGGCGGGCCAATCTCCAGCGTCGGGTAGGATGTACCGGACGCATACCACATCCGCCATTGAGGCACCCGCATCGTCCAGCGCCTGGGCGATGGTGTTCAGCGCATTGCGGCACTGATCCGCCACTTCCTCGGGCATGGTCATAGTGGTGTAGTCATAGCCCGTTGTTCCGGCGACGAAGACCCAGCCGTCGCACACAAGTGCGCGGGAGTAGCCGATGGTTTCTTCGAAGGGAGAGCCGGTGGAGATGAGTTTTCGCATGCGTGCTCGCGTAGCGGGTGGTCCCGCCGATTGCAATCGTTGCCCGCGCGCGTGCAACCGGTATGGTGCGTGGGCCGCGACAGAGGAGAACGCCATGGACCATTCCCCAAGCGAGACGCGCCCGCCCAAACAGATGCCTGCCGAGTGGGTTAGCGGGGTGGCGCATATTGTTCGGATCGTCGAGACGCCGGATCCGGCGCGGTTGCGGGCCTCTGTCGTGACGTTTCAGCCGGGCGCGCGCACAAATTGGCACACCCATCCCCTGGGCCAAACCCTCTATGTAACCGCCGGGCGTGGGTTGGCGCAGCGCGAAGGCGGGCCGGTGATCGCGTTTGGGCCGGGTGACGTCCTGTGGTTTCCTCCGGGTGAGCGGCATTGGCACGGTGCGGCGCCAGACAGCGAGATGACGCACGTCGCGATGCAGGAGGCGCTGGACGGGAGCCACATTGACTGGGAGGGGCCGGTATCAGACGCGGAGTATGGCGGCTGATGTCGATCTAGCCGGCCCGCCCATAGAAACCGATCCGCTCTTCATCGCTGAAGGCGACGCCCGGTTCGGCATAGTAAGAGAAGACCGCGATGATGCGGTCCTCTTTGCCCTCGACCGGGGTGACGCGGTGGGCGGTGTTTTTGCCCTTGAAGATGTTCAGTGTACCCGGGGCGAGCGTGAGTTGCTTGGGCCTCCGCCGGGCGCATAGGAGGTCGGCGACACCGTCGTAGTTGGGATCGTCCTCACTGCGCAGGTCCCGGTCATATTCGAAGAGGCCTCCGCTATTCGGGGCTTGAAGTAAAAGCGTCGTCGTGAATTCAGAGCGGTCGAAATGCCAATTCAGCGCCTGACCTGCCCCGTAGCTCATGACATTCACGCGGGCGAGCGGGTCGTCCATCGTGAAGAGGTTTGGCAGGTCCATGAGGCGCGCAAGGAAGGCCGCGAAGGGCGGCCATTCATAGAGTTCGATCACCGGGTTTGGGCCCATCTGGTCGGCGCAAACGGTCTGGTTCGAGGTTTCGAACTCTTGGAGCGCCGGGTGGGATGGGGCGAGGCCCGGGATCTCTTTCTTGAAGTAGATGTTGTGTCGGCGGGCGTGGGTGAATGCCGCTGTCGCGAGTTTGGGTCTTAGGTCGGAGAGTGCGGTTTCGATGGCGACGGGCACCATGAAGCCCGGCAGGTTGACGAGGCCCTGAGTAGTAAGGTCTGATTTGCAGCTTTCGACCAACGCGCCCAGTTCAGCGGATCCCGCGCGGTCCAAAGGGTACTGTTCAAGATCGAGGACGGATTGCATCGGCAGCACCTAAGTTGAGCGAGCGCGGCTGGCCCAGAGCGTCAGAGACACGGGATCACACCGACATTGCTTTGCGGGCGCGCTGTCCGCAAGGCGCCCGTCGGCTCAGCTGTCGAATTTAACGAGGGCTCCCGCGACCTCATCCAGATCGGCATCGGTCAGGCGCTTGGGGATTTCGGCGACGATCAGGGCGGCCACCTCTTCGCTCAGTTCATCGCGGAGGGTGCCGAGGAAGGCGGGTGGTGCGGCGAAGAGGATGTTCTGGATACCATCCATGCGGCAGCGCTCGTTAAGGCGCCGGTCGATCTCGGCGGCGAATTCGGCAGAGGCCCGTTGGAGCGGGTCTGGCTGTTCCATTGCGCTGCGCGCCCGAAATCTGGCGCTCGAGGCGCCGCCATCGAAGCGCCGGCCTGCACGATCGGAGGCTTTTGCGCCTTCGTCCTGCTCCGCGCTCTTTAGATGTTCCAGCACCTCGAGGCTTGGTCGAATGGGGCTGCCGGTGTTTTGAATGAAGAGCGCTTTGCGCGCGTCGCAGATGACGATCACGAGATTGTCGGGCAGTCGGTGCAATGCCATTGTCCAATCCAATCCAAGTCATGGGCACAGGACGTTCGGGCGCGGAGCCTGACACGACTCTTACCGTTGCCGGGCGCCCGTCGCGCTGACTCAAGTCAATTGAAGCGCGCTTTTGGTGCGCGCTCCGGTCCGGGCGATCAGCAGTGTTCAGATTTGAAATAGAAAAGGGCGGCGGGACGTTATCCCGCCGTCGCAGGCTCTTTGCTCTGATCGGAATAGATCATCAAGGGTGCCGCTTCCGAGGTCACCGCCTCTTCATTCACCACGACCTCATCCACCGCTTCCATGCCGGGCAGGTCGAACATAGTATCAAGGAGGATATCCTCCATGATCGACCGAAGGCCACGGGCCCCAGTCTTCCGTTCAATCGCGCGCTTGGCGATGGAGGACAGGGCGTCGTCGGTGAAAGTCAGTTTGGTGTCTTCGAGTTCGAAGAGACGCTGATACTGTTTCACGAGCGCATTCTTTGGCTGCGTCAGAATGGTGACGAGCGCCTCTTCGTCGAGATCCTCGAGCGTCGCAATAACCGGCAAGCGGCCGACGAACTCCGGGATCAGGCCGAACTTCAGAAGATCTTCTGGCTCCAGCTCGGTGAAGAGTTCGCCCGTACCGCGATCGTCGGGATCGCGCACCTGGGCGCCGAAGCCCATGGCCGATCCTTTGCCGCGCTGGGCGATGATTTTCTCCAACCCCGCGAAAGCACCGCCGCAGATGAAGAGGATGTTCGTCGTGTCCACCTGCAGGAATTCCTGCTGCGGATGCTTGCGGCCACCCTGGGGCGGAACGCTTGCGACCGTTCCTTCCATGATTTTCAGAAGCGCCTGCTGGACGCCCTCGCCCGACACATCACGGGTGATTGAGGGGTTGTCCGACTTGCGCGTGATCTTATCGACTTCGTCGATGTAGACGATCCCACGCTGGGCGCGTTCCACATTGTATTCCGAGGCCTGAAGAAGCTTCAGGATGATGTTCTCGACATCTTCGCCGACATAACCCGCTTCGGTGAGCGTCGTGGCATCCGCCATCGTGAACGGCACATCGAGGATGCGCGCCAGCGTTTGCGCCAGAAGCGTCTTGCCGCAGCCCGTGGGGCCAATCAGCAAAATGTTGGATTTCGCAAGCTCGATATCGCCGGATTTCGCGGCATGGTTGAGGCGTTTGTAGTGGTTGTGTACCGCAACCGAGAGGACACGCTTGGCGTGCCCCTGACCGATCACGTAATCATCTAATACTTCGCAGATTTCCTTCGGCGTCGGCACACCATCGGCGGATTTCAATCCGGAGGATTTCGTCTCCTCCCTAATGATATCCATACAAAGCTCGACACATTCATCGCAGATGAACACGGTCGGTCCCGCGATCAGCTTGCGAACTTCGTGCTGCGATTTTCCACAGAAGGAGCAGTAGAGCGTGTTTTTGCTGTCACTGCCGTTGGAATTCGCCATGTCAAAACACCCTTGCGGCCTATGCCTGTATCAACTGCGTATCTGCCTCGCGGTATGCCCGCTGGCTCAAGCCTAAGCGAGAGCCTAGCGGGGTACAACGGCGAATTTGAGGCAAGGTTTACGCGTCCTCACCTTCAGGTTTTCCGCGGTTTTCGACGATTTCGTCGATCAAACCCCAGTCTTTCGCCTCGTCCGGTGTCATAAAATTGTCGCGTTCGAGGGCATCCTCGACCTTCTTCAGGGTTTGCCCGGTATGCTTGACGTAGATCTCGTTCAGGCGGCGTTTCAGACGTTCCGTGTGCTTGGCGTGGATCATGATATCCGTGGCCTGGCCCTGATACCCACCGGACGGCTGGTGCACCATGATGTTCGAGTTCGGCAGCGAGTAGCGCATACCTTCCTCACCTGCAGTCAGCAGAAGCGAGCCCATCGAGGCCGCCTGCCCAACCACCAGCGTGGAGATCTTCGGGCGGATGTACTGCATCGTGTCGTAGATCGAGAGACCGGCGGTCACAACGCCGCCGGGGGAGTTGATATACATCGAAATCTCTTTCGACGGGTTCTCCGCCTCGAGGTGCAGGAGCTGTGCCACCACAAGTTGACTCATGCCGTCATGGACGGGTCCGTTCACGAAAACGATGCGTTCCTTAAGGAGGCGCGAGAAGATGTCATAGGCACGCTCCCCCCGGCTGGTCTGTTCAACGACCATGGGGACGAGGTTCATGTATGTATCGACGGGGTTCTGCATCGGGTCTGCCTTTTTCGGGGGGTCGTACTAGAGCTTGGTTGATGGAGTCTTAGTGTCGCTGCCGAGGGGCTGCAAGACGGGCATGTTTAGTCGTGTGGATCTCAGAATTAAATGGTAAGCGATGACTTACGATCTTCCTCGATGAGATTCAATGGCTACCCGTACGTCTTA
>CAWUIX010000165.1:0-5793 GCA_963922395.1 uncultured Rhodobacterales bacterium
GCAGGTCGATCAGGCGGCAGGTGCCACTGAGGCCATGAAGTTTGAACCCGATACGCCGGGTCCAGAACTCGCCTACGATTTTGACATGGTTTCGATCTTTCCCGATCCTTCTCCGGCGGAGCAATGTGTGGCGCTCTGGCGTGATCCGGCGGTGGCGCATGCGCTGCGCGGGGCAGATGACCGGATCACGGCTTTGTTCGTGCGGTCAGGTTTTGGTCTGACGACCCATGACAGCGGGGCACCTCCGGGCACCTATCCGGTTTATGATGAGGTGGCCCGGATCAAGGTCCTTGGGTCCCTGATGCGGCGCATGTTCGGAGAGGATCTGGACGACGCGGACTGGAATGGGTTCGACTATCAGGCGTTCATGGAGAGTATCGAGGCCGCAGTGCCCTGGGATGGGCAGGTGGTTCTGGACGATGTGTCCACCGATGAGCGGGTCGGCGAGGGAACCTCGGGTGTTGTCTTCCCGGAGGCCCAACCTGGTTTCTCAAAGGTTCAGGTCGTGGTTCTTGCGGGGGCGACTTTTGTGCTGGGTGTGGCGATGGCGGTTCTCGCCCTGTCGGCCTGATCGTCTCTTAGATCAGCGATACACCAACAGCGTTCATCTGATCTTTTGCCGCCGCCAGTGACCCATCGAGGTCAATCGCGCGGGACAGGCCTTCGATCACGGTTGTTTTGAACCCCAGCTTGGCGGCGTCGATCGCCGAGAAGTTCACGCAGAAATCCGTCGCCAGACCCACAAGCGTGACCGTGTCGACGCCACGGGTTCTGAGATACCCTTCGAGCCCCGTTGGCGTTGTGTGGTCGTTCTCAAAAAAGGCGGAATAGCTGTCGATCTCGGGCCTGAAGCCTTTGCGGATGACGAGGTCGGCTTTGTCGATGTCGAGGCCGGGGTGAAAGGCGGCGCCATCGGTGCCCTGGATGCAGTGGTCGGGCCAGAGCACCTGTGGGCCATAGGGCATCTCGGTGACCGAGAAGGGGTCGGCGCCCGGATGTGATGAGGCGAAGGAGGAATGGCCCGCCGGATGCCAGTCCTGCGTGAGGACACGGACCTGGTAGTCGGCGAAGAGGGCGTTCACGGGTGCCACGATTTCGTCCCCGCCTGCGACGGCGAGGGCGCCGCCCGGGCAGAAGTCATTCTGGATGTCGATGGCGATCAGGGCTTCGTTCGAGGGACGCATGGGGGACTCCGGTCTGACATTCGGCAGAATGGGGCGTTGAAGATGGAGGATTGTCAACACCGCCATGGTGGCGACATGCGCCGCACGACCCGTTCTTCCGGTCTTCACAGGGCAGCGCGGCATGCGTTAGGAGGACAGCTATGGAAACCGTTGCCGCGCTTTATAAGTTCACGCCCATCGACGATCCGGCCGCGATCAAGCCGGGGCTGGAGGCGGTGTGTGCCGATGGCGGTGTGACAGGGACGCTGATCCTGGCCCATGAGGGGATCAATGGCACAATCGCCGGCCCGGCGGCTGGAATTGATGCTGCGATGGCGGCGATCCGGGGGATCCCGGGCTGTGCGGCCATTGAGGTGAAGTTCAGCACAGCGGAAGGCACGGCATTCCGGCGGCTGAAGGTTCGGCTGAAGCGTGAGATCGTGACCATGCGCGCGCCGGGCGTGGACCCGAGAGCCGCGGTTGGGCGGTATGTTGCGCCTGAGGATTGGAACGACTTAATCGCCGCGCCAGACGTGGCGGTGATCGACACAAGGAATGACTATGAGGTCTCGATCGGGACGTTTCGGGGCGCGATCGATCCGGAGACCCGATCCTTTACGGAATTCCCCGACTGGTGGCGGGAGAACAAGGAGCGGTTCGAAGGCAAGCGGATCGCGATGTTCTGTACCGGTGGGATCCGGTGCGAGAAATCGACAAGCTTTCTGGCCCAGGAGGGGGTTGAAGCCTTCCATCTGAAGGGCGGGATTCTGAAATACCTGGAAACCGTGGACCCGAAGGAGAGCCTGTGGGACGGGGACTGTTTCGTCTTCGACAAGCGGGTGTCTGTCGGGCATGGCCTTAAGGAAGGGCCCCATGTTCTGTGCCATGGGTGCCGTCGTCCGTTGCACCCAGATGACCTGGATCATCCGGATTATGAGGCGGGCGTGTCCTGTCACTGGTGTATTTCGGAACACAGCGACGAGGACCGGGCCCGGTTTCGCGAGCGGCATCGGCAGCTTTCCGACGAATGATCCGGTTAATGGGCCAGACCGGTTCATAAGATCAGCGCCAATGCACAGAGCGATTTAACGCAACCTCAAGAGTATTCTGCCAGGCCTTCTCCTATGTTTCGGGGCCGCCTGCCCCGGTTTGACGACAAGGATGTGGCCCTCGTGCAGAACCCCAGACGCCTGTGGCGGCGGTATCTTCTGGCGCTGAGCCTTGTTCTGACGCTGGTTGTCGGGGGGCACCTTATCCAAAGCCCCGCTTTGCGCGATGGCGGCGACCTGGCCGGGATCATCAACGAAAGCGGGCGACAGAGGATGTTGAGCCAGCGCATTCTCTATCTATCCTTCAGCTACGACACGAACCGCGATGCGGGGACGCGTGCGGCGTTGGAGGACGCGATCGATCTCTTCGAGGCCTCTCATGGCTCAATCCTGAGCTTTGCCGCCGAGATTCCCGAGGCTGCAGCACACTATGCGGGTGCCCATGGACCGGGCTTGGACCAGATGACGCGGGAGTATATCGCACTCGCCCGCGCCTCAATCGCCAACGGGATCGCATCCCACACGCTTACCCGTCACCTTCAGGGCCTGAGTGCGCTTGGCCGGCACGAGCTTCTGGAAAGCCTGGATCATGCCGTTTCGATATTTGAGGCCGCCGCCCGCGACCGGGCGGCGTCATCTGCCCGCGTTCAGGATGTAATGACCGCACTTGCGGTGCTTGTGTTGGTCATCGAGGGCGCTTTCATCTTCTGGCCAGCGCAACGGATTGTGAACCAAAGTCTGGATCGGCTCGACCGCGCCAATTCTGCCATGCGGTCGAAGTCGAGGGAGCTAGAAGACTATGCCCGGAAATTGGCGTTTACGGCGTTCAACGACCCCCTGACCGGTTTGATAAACCGCAAGAAGCTCCATGACGAACTGGCGGGACTGTTGTCGGGCGGGGATCTGGGACAGCGGCGGATCTGCGTGATGCATGTCGACCTGGATGGGTTCAAGGCCGTCAACGACACGCTGGGCCACAGCGCGGGTGACGCGGTCCTGAAACGCGTGGCGGAGATTATGCAGGCCCGCGTGCGCAAGGGGGATCTTGTGGCCCGCGTGGGCGGGGACGAGTTTGTGATCGTCATGGAGCTGCGCCCGGATGATGCGCGTGTCCGTGCCGAGGCGGTGGCTCAGGATCTGATTCGCAAGATCGCGGACCCGATGCGGGTTCTTGACGTGGAGGCAGAGGTCGGGGCGAGCGTCGGCTATACCTTTGCAACGCCGGACACCGCCGATGCAGAGGTCCTGATCTCGAACGCCGACGTCGCGCTTTATGAGGCGAAGCGGTCGGGCAAGGGATGCGCGCGGCCATTTACCGGCTCCATGCGGGCTGGGCTTGAACGGCGACAGCAAACCATTCGGGATATGGAGGACGCGCTCGTCTCTGGCGCGTTCGTTCCCTATTTCCAACCGCAGGTGTCCGTAGAGACCGGCGCGGTGATTGGCTTTGAGCTGCTGGCAAGATGGGTGCATCCCGAGCGCGGCTTGATGACGCCCGGCGACTTTCTTCCCCTTGCCGAAGAGGTTGGCATTATCGATGCCATCGACGCGCGATTGAGCCTAGATGGGCTTGATATGCTGACCTCCTTGCACGCCGATGGCTGGCCGGAGCTCACCCTGTCCCTGAACGCGTCGACGCGCACCATGCGGTTCGCCGATTATCCTGATCGCCTGGAGGAGGCCGTGGTCGCGCGCGGCCTTTCTGCGCGCCATGTCGTGATCGAAGTGCTGGAAACGACCCTGATCTCGGACACAGAAAACCAAGCCGCACGGACGATCGCGGCCCTGTCGGGGCGCGGGTTTCCTGTTCATGTCGATGACTTCGGCACGGGCTATGCATCGCTGGCGCACTTGTCGAAACTGGACGTTCATGGGCTGAAGATCGATCGATCCCTGATCTCGGACGTCGCAGCCGAGCGGACCGAGCAGGTGGTGGCAGCGATTATCGGTCTGTCGGATGCGATGAACTTACAGGTGGTCGCGGAGGGCGTGGAGTCTCCGGCGCAATTTGCTGCGCTCAGGCGCCTGGGCGGACACGCGGCCCAGGGTTTTGGTATCGCACCGCCGATGTCCGCGCTGGAGGCACGCCGGTGGCTCGGTGCTTATGGGCGGGAAAACCGGACGGTCCGGGCTTAGACGTCCAAGCGCTGTAAGCGGGCGTCCGTTCAAAGGCTCCTTCAGGGGGCTTGTGCTGCGTAGAGTCGGAGAAAGCTCATGCACCCACGCGTGCAAACACAGGACAAAGGGAACGGACGGCCTCCTATGCTGACATCTCAGATGATCGACCTGATCACCAACTGGCCCCTGGGCTTTGTCGCAAGCATCGATGCTCAGGGCCGGGCGCGCGTCTCTCCAAAGGGGACGTTCCGCGTCCTGTCGCCGACTTCGCTGGGCTTCACCGACATACGATCGCCAGGAACCGTAGCCAACCTCCGCGCCCGCCCTAACGTCGAAGTCAACTTCATCGATGTGCTCAGCCGCCGGGGCGCGCGACTTCTCGGGACCGCAACTGTCCACGACCGCGAAACGCCGGGTTTCGACACTCAGATCGCTGGCTTTGCCGAAACCTGGCCAGACCTCGCCGATCGCTTTCGCGCTTTGGTGGAGATCTCTGTTACAGAGTGCAAGCCGCTCTCAAGCCCGATCTATGACAACGGTGCCGAGGAACAGGAGATCCGCGCCGCCTACGCCGCGCGGGTCGCGGACCTGGCAGCAGGCGGAGACAGCTGACACACGTCGACCTGCCTCTTCATCTTGGCAAAATACTCCGGGGTGTGGGGCAGCGCCCCACATGCTTCCTCGGATCACGCAGCCGGACTCAGGACGCTTTCGAGAACTGCGCCTCATCCGTGGCATAGGCGTCGTAGAGCCGTGCCACCATCCGCGCGAGCGGACGCCCTTCGGGTTCCAAACGAATGCCCCGCCCACCTGGACCCGGCACCACATACGGAGCGAATGTGGTCCGCGCCAGTTCATGGATCGGATCAAGCGCAGTGGCGCCCATACCGAACTCATTGGCGAGCGTGTTCATGTTGATCTCGAAGGTGCACATCAGCTCTTCGATCGCGCGGGCCCGGAGGACGTCCTCACCTGCGAAGGCGTGGCCCCGCACACCGGGAAGAGTGCCGGCCTCGATTGCCGCCGTGTACGCACCGGTCGCGGGGGCGTTCTGGACATAGCCTTGGGGGTAACGCGAGATCGAAGACGCGCCGAGGCCAATCAGAACCGGGCTTTGGTCATCCGTGTATCCCTGGAAGTTCCGGTGCAGGGTGCCATTCGCCTGTGCCTCTGCAAGCCCGTCCCAGGGCCGGGCGAAGTGATCGATGCCAACGGCCTCAAACCCCGCACTCGTAAAGTGGCGCGCGGCGGCCTGCGCCAGACCGTAACGGGCGAGATCGTTGGGGAGCGTGTCCGCGTCGATCAGGGCCTGCCGTTTCGACATGTGCGGGACATGGGCATAACCGTAGAGGGCGATCCGGTCAGGCGCGAGAGCACTGACCTGATCCAGCGTGTCCTTGAGGGTGTCTTCGGTCTGATGCGGGAGGCCATAGACCAGATCGGCGTTAAGTGATGCGATCCCG
>CAWUIX010000166.1:0-5756 GCA_963922395.1 uncultured Rhodobacterales bacterium
CCTCGTCATAAGGCAATCCGGCGGACTCCATCCGGGTCAGGATGTAGTTGCAGGTGCCGTTCATCACGCCCATCACCCGCGTGATCTCATTCCCCGCCAGGCCCTCAGTCAGAGCCTTCACAACAGGAATGCCGCCGGCCACAGCCGCCTCGAAGCGAATAACTCCTCCCTGGGCCTCCGCAGCCTCCGCCAAGGCCTGACCATGCAGGGCCAGCATCGCTTTGTTTGCGGTTACCACATCCTTGCCGGTTTCAATCGCCGCCTCGACACCCGCTTTAGCGGGTCCCGCATCTCCACCCACGAGTTCCACGAAGACATCCACGTCGTCGCGGCGCGCGACGGCAACCGGATCGTCCTCCCAAGCGTAGGCATCCAGTGCGACACCCCGGTCTTTCGATCTGTCGCGCGCCGAGACCGCGACAACCTCAAGGGGCCGCCCGGCCCGAGCCGCAATCAGCTCCGGGTGGCTTTGGAGGATCCGAATAACCCCGGCTCCAACTGTCCCGAGACCGGCAATGCCAAGGCGAAGAGGCGCTGTCATGAATGGATATCCCTCTGGTGATCTCGCCCCGCTTATCGCAACGCGCAAGACGCGGCAATCAGGCTCGTTCTAAAGCGCGCCGGCGCGTGCCCTCAAGGAATCAGCCCGCTGCAAGAGCGCTTCGTTCTCGTCCAGGTCTTCGTCAGAAATCTCCCCATCAACGGCAAGGATCGCCTCGATCGACAAGAGTTCTGGATAGTCCGTGCCCTCAGGCGCCGGGCCCAGCGCCGCGTCGACCTCGGGCCGGTTGCCACAACCAACCAAAAACGCCGCTGCCAATAACAGGTATAGGCAGGTCACTCTGCGATGGTGCATCATGGGCGCAACGCTAAGCGTGGGGGGCGGGGGGTGCAAGCGGCGCTTGATATGAACGCCCGTTCATATACGATCCGGCCAAATGGCGCGCAAAACTGGCTCTCACTCGGAAATCACCCGCCCCCGCATCCGTGATGCGGCGCTAAAGCTCTTTGCACGCCACGGATACGCCGCAGTCTCCATGCGCCAGATCGCGTCCGAGGTCGGCATTCAGGCGGGCGCGATTTATCTCTACTTCGAAGACAAGCAAGCGCTGCTCTTCGAGCTGATGAACACGCATATGGACGATCTCCATGCGGCCTGGGCGGCTGTGGAGAAGCCTGATGGGCCAATGAACCTCCTTAGGACCTTCACGCGCTTCCATATCTTCTACCACATCGACCGACCGGACGATGTCTTCATCGCCTACATGGAGCTGCGCAGCCTGGAACCCGAAAACTACGCGGTGATCCTGGAGAAACGGCGCGCCTACGAGCAGATCTTAGAAGGCATTCTGACCAAAGGGGTCGAAGCGGAAGCCATCGAGCTCCGTGATGTCCGCGTCACGACCAAGGCCGTGATCGGCATGCTGACGGGTGTCACCACATGGTTTCGCGAGGATGGACGTCTGGGCCGCAACCGGCTCGAACGGCACTATTGGCGCCTCCTGCGCCGGATGCTCCTCGGCGCCAGTGTGAGGGCGTAACCCGTCACATCGCTCTACCGATCATTCGCTCTTTTCGACGGATCGGATCCATGCAATAGGACCCTGCCAACCGATCACTCCCAAGGAGACGACCTGATGGAGATTCGCGAGGCGCTGACCTTCGATGATGTTTTGCTTGTTCCCGGGGCCTCAACCGTCCTGCCGTCCACTGCGGATACGCGCACCCGCGTGACGCAAGCCATCTCGATGAACATCCCGCTCCTCAGCTCCGCCATGGACACAGTGACCGAGGCGCGCATGGCAATTGCCATGGCACAGGCCGGCGGAATGGGGGTCATCCACCGCAATCTCGACATCGACGAACAGGCGCGAAAGGTGCGACGGGTCAAGCGCTTCGAATCCGGTATCGTCTACAACCCCATCACACTGACGGCGGATCAGACCCTCGCTGACGCAAAGGCGCTCCAGGAGCGCTACAACGTCACCGGGTTTCCGGTTGTTGGTGAGGACGGGCGCCTCGTCGGCATCGTCACCAACCGCGATATGCGCTTCGCCACCTCCGACGACACGCCGGTTCGCGTGATGATGACCTCTGACAACCTGGCTGTTCTGACCGAGCCCGCCGATCTCGACGAGGCCAAGAGTTTGATGAAGGCCCGCCGGATCGAAAAACTCCTCGTTACAGACACCGAAGGCAAGCTGACGGGCCTTTTGACGCTGAAGGACACGGAACAGGCGGTCCTGAACCCGCAGGCCTGCAAGGACTCGCTTGGACGACTCCGCGTAGCGGCGGCCACCACAGTCGGCGACAAAGGGTTCGAACGATCCGAGGCGCTCGTAGACGCCGGTTGCGACGTCATCGTCATCGACACTGCCCACGGCCATTCTGAGGGCGTGGCTCATGCCGTTGAGCGTGCCAAGCGCCTCTCGAACGAAGTACAGATCATCGCGGGAAACGTTGCCACGGGTGAAGCGACCCGCGCGCTCATTGCTGCAGGCGCCGACGCGGTGAAGGTCGGGATCGGCCCAGGATCTATTTGTACAACCCGCATGGTCGCCGGCGTCGGCGTCCCGCAGCTGACCGCGATCATGGACGCCGCCGAGGCCGCCGGTGACGTGCCCGTAATTGCCGACGGGGGCATTAAATTCTCCGGCGATTTCGCCAAGGCGATCGCGGCAGGCGCGTCCTGCGCCATGGTCGGTTCGATGATCGCGGGTACGGACGAAAGTCCCGGCGAAGTCATCCTGTTCCAGGGTCGTAGCTTCAAAAGCTACCGGGGCATGGGCAGCCTGGGCGCCATGGCGCGGGGCTCGGCTGACCGGTATTTCCAGTCAGATGCCGCCTCCGACAAATTGGTCCCGGAAGGGATCGAAGGGCAGGTGCCCTACAAAGGACCTGCTGGTACAGTGATCCACCAACTCGTTGGCGGTCTCCGGGCAGCCATGGGCTACACGGGCTGCGCGACCGTCGATGAGATGCGCCGCAACTGCAGTTTTGTAAAAATCACCAACGCGGGCCTGAAAGAAAGCCACGTGCATGACGTCACGATCACCCGCGAAGCGCCGAACTATTCTCGCTAGACCAGTGAAGAGCGACATCCCGTCACCAGTCTGTTGAATGACTTTCCGTGGCAATTCTGAGCGTTATCGGCTAGTTTTGATGCGGGTTGTTAGTGGGCCCAAGCTGTCCAGAGGGCCGGTATGGCCAAAGGTGGGTCGGACAGAGAGCCGAAGAAGCGCCGCGTCACGCGACGTTTGCCCCCCGATGCACGTCGGGGGCGTTGGGATCTGCGTCTCGAAGAAGCACGGGCACGCCGGGCCGAAGCGATTTCTGCTCGGGAGAACGGGACAGAGCCAAAAACCAGCACAGACTTGCCCGAAACAGGTCACGCGCCGCCTTTGTCGGAAGAAGATCGACGGGAAGTTCTCAAGAGCGTTGGACCGATCACAGAGGCTCTGCCGCGTGCGCCAGTGACCCGTGCACCAGAGCCGGCGCACCTTGCGGATGAAGATCATCCTGAAACATTCACGGATCCAGCGGCACCTTCGTCTGGCGCAGGCCAAGCCCATGACGGTCTCGCGGATATCGCGGCCCCCCCGCCACAGGGCCGTCCCCTCCGAGGGCTCCTTGGCGGCATTGCGCTGACCGCTGCCGCGATCGCTGCGCTGGTATATTCCGGGCTCCTCGGTTCCGGCGATCCTCTTGAACCAGGCCCGACGGTACAAAGCAGCTTTTCTTTGCCTCAGACCACCGCAAGCTCGGCTGAAGCGCCTGTCGGCCCCGTGCCGGCTGTGGAACCGCCTCCGGACCCACGCGAACCAAACGCGACTTTGGCCCTCGTCACAAACCCGGACGCGCCAGCAAGCCGAAATATCGCGCAACCACCGCCCCCCCCAGAGCCAGAACTCGCGGTATTCGCTCCAGTCACTTCGCCTGCCCCCGCACCGCGACCGGCGACACAGGTGGCTGCACCCGTTCAACCGATTGTCATAGAGAACCTGGACCGTCCCGAGCCAGAGCCTGCAAACGCTCTGACCGATCTCCAATTCGTCCAGACGTACCGGGCGACACCGGCCTTTATGCCGTTCAATCTTGGGCTCGTCTTCCCGTTTCCTGACCCGCAACGGCGAACGGAACCAGTCTCCAGGCAGACCCAGGTGCAAGAGATCGCCGTGCCGCCGACCCTACTACTGCCTTTGTCGCCAGCGCCTCCTCGACCACGGCCTGGCTTCGCTGTTGTGGTTCGGCCTGCGTCCGAGGCGGGCACATGGATCCCGCGCCCCCGTCCGGTCTCTGGTTCTGCTGCGATTGCTCAGGCGGCAATGCGCGTCCTGTTCGAGATCCCGGCGTCCAGCACAAACCCTCCAGCCTCGGGCATTAGCCCGACAGCGTCTTCGCTCGACCCCGAGCTCGATCGGCCGCTTGAACCCGCAAGCGCAGAGACGGACCCGCCAGCAGCAGCACCAGCCCCAACGCCGAGTTTCGAAACCCGTTTGGTCCTGTTTGCACCGGGCGCCGTATCGCAGGGGGGCCTTGAACGCCTGGGCAGGATCGCGGAATCCAGCGGCTTTTCGGACCCCGCGCTCCGCCGACACGCGATCAACGTGAGCGAGACACAAGTCCGCTTTTTTCATACCTCTGATCGCGAGGCTGCGGCGTCAGCCGCAACCGCCTATGGTGGAAGAGTTCGGGATTTCACCGGCTTTAATCCAAAACCAGACCCAGGTCTGATCGAGGTCTGGATTGCTGGCGAAGGTACGTCCTCTGGGGCTACGTCGGCGGGAGCGTCGCGCCAAACTCGTGGCCCGGAGACAGCGGTTGAGCGCCTGTTGGACCGCGTCGTGGGGAACATCCTGCGCTAACCTCTCTGGTCTTCGGGCCGGTCTCGGTCTAGCAGCATCGCTCTACGCATTAGATATACCATGAGCAAAGGCCTCAATTGAAATGACCCCCGCTGCACGCGTGGCCGCCGCCATCGAGATTCTTGACGCGGTCTTGTCTGGTCCGCCGGCAGAAAAGGTTCTCACCACGTGGGCACGCGGCAACAGATTCGCAGGGTCCAAAGACCGCGCTGCCATCCGCGATCTCGTTTATGCGGGCCTGCGCTGCAAAAGATCCAGTCTGGCGCGATCAGGCGGTTCAGGCGGCCGCGGCATCATGGTGGGGCACAGCCTCGAAGAAGGGCAGGACCTCGACGAGATCTTTTCTGGTGCCGGCCATGCCCCTGCACCGTTGACGCCCGAGGAACGTATGAGGATCGCCGAAGCAAAGGAGCAAACCCCACCGGATCCAATTGCCTTCGATTATCCGGATTGGCTCGATGACCTTCTGCGCGCAAGCTTGGGGGCCGATTTCATCGCCTCCATGATGGCTCTTCGCGCACGCGCCCCTGTATTCCTGCGTGCAAATCTCCTGAAGTGCTCGCGCGAAGCCGCGCAAAGCCGTCTTCGCGACGAAGGTGTCGAAACCCGGCTCCACCCCGCATCTCCGACTGCCCTTGAGGTGGAGGGACCCCTGCGCGGTCTTCGGCAAAGCCCGGTCTTCGTCGACGGTTGGGTCGAGCCGCAGGATGCCGCCTCGCAGGCGGTCGCGGATTTCGCGGTCGACGGATTGTGTGACGCGCGCATTCTCGACTATTGCGCAGGGGGCGGTGGAAAATCCCTGGCCCTGGCCGCTCTCACAAAAGGCGAGATTGTCGCACATGATGCCAATGCCCGTCGTATGTCGGACCTTCCTGGACGCGCTGAGCGGGC
>CAWUIX010000167.1:0-5732 GCA_963922395.1 uncultured Rhodobacterales bacterium
GGGAACACGGCGGACACGCACGATCCGGGCGTCTATCAGTCGAACTTCGACATCTCGATGGTGCACACGATCCGGTCGTTCCTGACGATGATCAATCCGGACGGCACGCTCGGACCGGATCTGGCGACCGAATGGTCAGCGACACCTGACGCCCAGGAGTGGACGTTCCGCTTGAACGACCGGGCCACATTCCATTCCGGCGGCAAGGTGACGGCGAACGACGTGATTGCGTCAATGAACTATCACCGTGGCGAAGATTCGACGTCGGCCGCGAAAGCGCTGCTCGCGTCGGTCACCGAGATCGTCGACAACGGCGACAACTCGGTCACGTTCAAGATGTCGGCGCCGAACGCTGACCTGCCCTGGCTGTTGACCGACTACCACCTTTGCATTGTCCCGGCGAACGCCGATGGCACCGCGAATTGGCAGGGCGGTGACGGCTCTGGACCCTATAAGATCGAAGAGCTTGAGTTCGGCGTTGGTGCGCGGTTCTCGCGTCATGATGGCTGGCACGGCGAAGGCGCCTATTTTGACGAAGTGGTGTTCACGGTCGTCAACGACCCGAACGCGCGTCAGACAGCGCTCATCACAGGCGATGCGGATGCCGCGAGCCTTCTGGAGAACAAGACCCTTGGTCTGCTGAGCCGGAACAAAGACATTCATGTCGAGAACGTGGCCTCTGCTTCGGCGATCACGATGCCGATGCACACCGATACCGCGCCGTTCGACAACCCGGACGTGCGGATGGCCCTGAAACTCGCGATCAACCGCGAGGATCTGATCGAGAAGATCACCTTCGGTGCTGCGACGATCGGCAACGACTTCCACCACTCGCCGGCGATGCCTTACTTCCCGGAATCGATCCCGCAGCGGGAATACGATCCGGATCAGGCGAAGTCGCTGCTGGAAAAGGCAGGGATGGAAGGTCTGACCGTCAACCTGTCGACGGCGGATTCAATCACGACCGGTGCTGTGGACGCCGCAGTGCTTTATGCAGAGCACGCGAAAGCCGCCGGCATCAACATCAACGTCGTGCGCGAGCCGAACGATGGTTATTGGTCGGATGTCTGGCTGAACAAGCCGTTCTGCATGGTGAGCTGGGGCTCGCGTCCGACGCCGGACGTGATGTACACGCTGGCCTACTCGGCGGATGCGGCCTGGAACGAGTCGCGCTGGCAGAACGAGCGGTTCAATGAACTGCTGGTCATGGCGAAAGGTGAACTCGACGACACCAAGCGGGCCGAGATGTACACCGAAATGGGCATGATCTCGCGCGATGACGGTGGCACCTTGCTGCCGTACTTCCCGAACTTCGTCTATGCCCGCCGCGGCAATTGTATGCGCGGTGACGCAGTGGCGCCGTCCTGGCCAATGGATGGCTACCGCCACGCAAGCCGCTGGTGGTTTGATACCTAAATACCGAATGGCCCGGCGCCCCATGGCGCCGGGCCTTTTCAATTCGCGGTCAGACGCTGGCCGCACCGGCAATTTTGGCCGACGGGGATGAGGGGGTTTTCGGCGGTCATTGGGGACAAGAACCCGGCATAGAGTTGCCGGGAACACCAACTGGAGGGACGTATGAAGGACTTAGCTGGGCTGATCGCAAGGCGACTCGGCCTGGGGCTTGTGACACTGCTTGTGGTGTCGGTCCTAATCTTTTTCGCGGTCGAACTGCTACCCGGCGACCTTGCCGAAGCGGTTCTTGGCCAGGCCGCAACCGAGGAGACGGTTGCTGCATTGCGTGAACAGCTGGGCCTCGACCGGCCTGCACCTGTCCGATACCTGGACTGGCTGGCCGGTGCGGTGACGGGCGACTTTGGTGTGTCGCTTGTGACGGGCGACCGGGTGACCGAAGCGATCAGCGAGCGCTTTATCAACACGCTCTTCCTGGCGGCCTACGCCGCTGTGATCGCCGTTCCCTTCGCGATCTTCCTGGGCATCCTCGTGGCGCTTTTGCGGAACTCGATATTTGACCGGGTTGCAAACGTCCTGACGCTGACCTCGATTTCGAGCCCGGAATTCTTCCTGGGCTATGTTCTCATCCTGTATCTGGCGGTGAAGGCCAGCATGTTCCCGGCGATTGCGAGCCTGTCGGGTGACATGACGCTTCCGGAGCTTCTGCACCGGACGTTCCTGCCCGCGCTAACCCTGGTTCTGGTCGTCACGGCGCACATGATGCGGATGACACGTGCGGCGATTATCAACCTTCTCGCCTCGCCCTACATCGAGATGGCCCGTCTGAAGGGCACTCCGCCCTGGCGGGTGATCGTGAAGCACGCGCTTCCGAACGCCTGGGCCCCGATCATCAACGTGGTCGCGCTGAACCTTGCTTATCTCATCACCGGGGTCGTTCTGGTGGAAGTGGTCTTTGTCTATCCGGGCATTGGTCAGCTTCTGGTGGACGCGGTGGCCAAGCGTGACTTCCCGATCGTGCAGGCCTGCTGTCTGATCTTCGCGGCGACGTTCATCCTGCTGAACCTCGCAGCCGATGTCGGCGCAATCCTGACCAACCCGCGTCTGCGGCATCCGAAGTGAGGACAGAGACATGAGTGGATTTGTCATCGGATATTACGCCGCGCTGATCGCGGGATCCTGTGCAGCAGCATACTGGCAGAACCGGAAGGTTTTCATGATGCTGTTCTCGCTGACGCTGGTGTCCTTCGTTGTGGGGATCATCGGCGGAACCGGGGCGTTGCGCGCCATTACGATCGCAGCCGGGCTTCTCGCCCTTGCTGCGGGCACGTCGTATGCGTTCAAGGAGTTCCTGGTTCAGATCTCGGGACCGAATGTCGCGAAGGAACTGCGGACAGCACCCCTGACCGCCTCGTTCGGGATGTTCGTAATCTTCACCTACGCCATTGCCGGGACGTTCGCGCCCTGGATCGCGCCTTATGGAGAATCCGAGGTCATCGCCTCGGCCTTTGCGCCGGCGGATGAGAATATGCTGCTTGGCGCGGACCAGTTGGGCCGCGATATGTTCAGCCGGATCATCTATGGCGCGCGGAACACGGTTGGTCTGGCCCTGGTCGCCACCATCCTGGCGTTCGTCATGGGTGCGTTGGCGGGGCTTCTGGCGGCTGTCAAAGGCGGCTGGTTCGACCAGCTTATGGGCCGTGTGGCCGACGTGATCATGTCGATCCCGTCGCTGATCTTCGCGCTTCTGATCCTGTCGATCTTCGGCACCAGCCTGACGGTCATCGTGATCGTGGTTGCGGTGATCTACTCGCCGAGGGTGTTCCGTCTGACGCGTGCGGTCGCAGGCAACATCGTGGTCATGGACTATATCGAAGCGGCAAAGCTTCGTGGGGAAGGCGACTGGTACCTGATCCGGAGGGAAATCCTGCCGAACTCCACCGCTCCGCTTGTCGCGGAATTCGGACTGGAGTTCTGCTTTGTGTTCCTTCTGATCGCGGGTCTCAGCTTCCTTGGCCTCGGCATCCAGCCGCCCACGGCGGACTGGGGTTCGATGGTCCGTGAGAACGCGACCCTGATTTCGTTTGGGGACATCACACCCCTGATCCCAGCGGCGGCCATTGCCCTACTGACCGTGGCCGTCAACTTCGTCGTTGACTGGATGCTGTTCCGGTCCTCCGGTCTTAAGGAGCAGTAAAGATGAGCAAGTTTGACGAGAATGACGTCCTACTCAAGATCCGTGGCCTGAAGATCGAGGGCTATTCAGATGAAACCTGGGTTCCGATCATCAAAGGTGTCGACCTCACCCTGCACCGGGGTGAGGTTATGGGGCTGATCGGAGAGTCGGGTGCGGGTAAGTCCACAATTGGCGCTGCTGCGATGGGCTATGCCCGGGACGGCACGCGGATCTCCGACGGGTCGATTGAATTCGACGGGATGGAGCTGACCACAGCCTCGGCCTCGGAAAGCCGGGCGCTGCGTGGGTCACGCATCGCCTATGTGGCGCAGTCGGCGGCCGCGTCGTTCAACCCAGCGCACAAGCTGATCGACCAGCACACCGAGGCGCCTGTGCACTACCGCATCAAGAAGCGGATGGAAGCGCAGGAAGACGCCATGGAGCTTTATGAGCGTCTGCGGCTTCCCAACCCCGGTGAGATCGGTTTCCGGTATCCGCACCAGGTATCTGGCGGTCAGCTACAGCGAGCCATGACGGCGATGGCGATGTCCTGTCGCCCGGACCTGATCATCTTCGACGAGCCGACCACGGCGCTTGACGTGACGACCCAGATCGAGGTTCTGGCGGCGATCCGGGACATCGTGGATCAGTTCAACACGGCGGCGATCTACATTACGCACGACCTCGCGGTTGTTGCGCAGATGGCGGACACGATCAAAGTGCTCCTTCGGGGCGAAGAGGTCGAGGAAGCGCCGACCGAGAAGATGCTCGATGATCCGCAGGAAGAGTACACCAAGAGCCTTTGGGCGGTGCGCAGCTTCCAGCGGCCGCAGAAGTCGCGGCCAACGGACGGCACGAAGCCGGTCATCTCGGTCAAGAACGTGGACGCGGCCTATACCGGCGGCGTGAAGGTCCTCGATGATGTCTCCTTCGACATCTATCCGGGCATGACGGTTGCTGTGGTGGGCGAGTCCGGGTCGGGCAAGTCCACGACCGCACGGGTCATCACGGGTCTTTTGCCGCCGATGAAGGGTGAGGTTCTGTTCAAGGGCGAAACACTGCCCGCGAAGTACACGGACCGGAGCCGGGATCAGCTGCGCCAGGCGCAGATGATCTATCAGATGGCGGATACCGCGCTGAACCCCAAGGTCCGGATCAGCGAGATCATCGGCCGGCCTGCGCAGTTCTATTCCGGGCTGACGGGATCGGCGCTGAAGCAGCGGGTGGACGAACTACTGGACCTGATCGAGCTTGATCCGGCGAAGTTCTATAGCCGCTATCCCCCGGAACTGTCCGGTGGGCAGAAGCAGCGGATCGGGATTGCGCGTGCGTTGGCCGCAGAGCCGGAGTTTATCATCTGTGACGAGGTGACCAGCGCGCTGGACCAGCTTGTCGCGGAAGGCATCCTGAAGCTTCTCGATCGCCTGCAGAAGGATCTGGGGCTGGCCTATATGTTCATCACGCACGACCTGGCCACGGTGCGGTCCATCGCCGACGAGGTGGTGGTCATGCAGTACGGCAAGGTGGTGGAACAGGGGCCGAAGGAAGAAATGTTCAAGCCCCCGCACCATCCCTATACCGACCTACTTCTGTCGTCGGTGCCGGAGATGGATCCGAACTGGCTCACCACGCTTCTTGAAGAGCGCGGTGTCGACAACGTCGGAGAGGCGGCCAACGTATAGGCCGCCTGTCAGCGCTTACCTGCGTTGAAGAATGGGCGTCAGATAATGGCCATGGCCGTCCCGGCCATGGTCGCAATAACGGCCAGATACAGCACGACAAAAGCGGGCAGGTTTCCACCGCGCGAGCGCGCTTCGCGGATCATGTCATCACGTGTCAGCATGTCAGCCTCCATTGGCAAAACTTACGAACAAACGCCACCCTGCGTCTGATCGGCAGGTAGGGGATCACATGCGTTCGATCAAGTAATTTCGGTCCGAAAAACTATGCAATTTGATCAAACCATCTCTGCTGTGGCTGCATGGGTCTGACGGGCCACAGAAAGTGGCCTTGTAAGGTAGCTCTCCGGGCTAGTTCGACGCCTCCGGTCGGGTCTTGATCCAGAAGCGCCAGGGTAAGGCAGAGGCCGCAACGACGAGGCCGAGCGTGTAGCCCAGCCAGACACCCACAGCGCCCATTTCAA
>CAWUIX010000168.1:0-5725 GCA_963922395.1 uncultured Rhodobacterales bacterium
CGGCAACCGGATATTCGACAGTTTACCACCTGGAGATCGGCCTTCTCTTCGGCACGCTCGTCGTGCTCGGTCCGCTCGTGCGGATCTCGGCCATTCACAAAGAACGCAACACCCTGGACAGCGGCAAGATCGGTCTTGCCGACTTTCCCACCTAACCCCTGGAGGTATCAACCATGGTCGGTGTCAATTTCTTCGGGAACTTCGATCTGGCAAGTCTTGCCATATGGGGGTTCTGGCTCTTTTTCGCGTATCTCATCTACTACCTGCAGACCGAGAACATGCGGGAAGGTTATCCCCTTGAGGATGAGGATGGCGAGGTTGCGCCAAACCAAGGACCATTCCCCGTACCTGCGGAGAAAACCTTCAAGTTGCGCGATGGGAAGGGCGAGCTAACCGTCCCATCTGAGGAGAATGAAGCGGCACATCGACGGAGCGATGTGGCGCTTGAACGGACGGCGACGGCGAACGGCTTCCCTCTCGCTCCGACCGGCAATCCGCTTGCCGATGGCGTCGGACCTGCATCGTGGGTGCCACGTCGGGATGAACCGGAACTGGACGGCCACGGCCACCCGAAAATTACGCCTATGGCGGGACACGCCGATTTCCATGTCTCGGCCGGCCGGGATCCGCGTGGATTGCCTGTGTTGTCCCGTGACGATGAGGTCGTGGGTCACGTGAAGGAAATGTGGATCGACGCGTCGGAACACATGGTGCGTTATATCGAATATGATCTGGAGCCTGAGTGGGGCGAGGGATCACGCCTTGTGCCGATCACGCTGACCCGGATCAAAGACCGTTGGGTCATGATCAAGACGCTGAACGCGAAAGACTTCGCCGGTGTGCCAAAGATCGCCGGCAGCGGGCAAATCACGAAACTCGAGGAAGAGAAAGTCTCGGCCTACTACGCCGGTGGCACGCTCTACTCGTAACGGGAAGATCCGGGGCGGGACAGCCACCCGCCCCGGCAAGACAAGAATTGGGAACGAAAGGGCGCTCGCCATGCCCCATGACGATTTCGCAGTTGAGCCGGTCCGAGGACTTCCAGAACGTCCGCCGTCGGGCGAGCTTATCCTCTGGCAGGGGCGTCCGGATGCCTTTGCGTTGGCACAGGACGCGTTGAACCTGATCTGGGTGGGTGGCTACTTTGCCCTGCTCGCCTTTTGGCGGGTTGGCGTATCGTCCGCCGACATGCCGTTTGCCGAGGCATTGCCACTAGCAATCCCGTTCTTAATCTCCGGCCTGATCGCCATGGCAGTGCTCTATGGGATCGCGCTTATCCTAGCCCGCACTACGGTCTACACGATCACCACGGCTCGGGTTGCGATGCGGATCGGTGCGGCGCTGACGGTCACGCTGAACCTTCCCTTTGCGAAGATTGCCTCTGCAGATCTGTCCACGCGGCGCGACGGAACAGGGACAATTGCCTTCTCAACAGCTGGCGGTGTGCGCCTGAGCTACCTGGTTCTTTGGCCTCATGTCCGGCCCTGGCAGATCCGGATGCCGCTCCCGTCCTTCCGCGCAATTCCTGACGCGGCGAATGTTGCGCGGATCTTCGCAGATGCGGCTGAGGCCTGCGTCGAGACCCCGGTGATTGAACGTACAGAGCGGGCCGATGCGCCCGCCGCCGTTCCGGCAGAATAGGGAGGTTCAAAGATGTCCGATACGCCAACACAACCTTTCTACAATGCCGAACATGGGCAGATGACCAGTGTCTCGGACCGGGAGGTTATTCCGCGGAGACTGGTATATGCGATGTTCGGTCTGGCCTTTGTAGCGCTGGTCCTGGTCTCGCTTTCCGTCGCCTTGGGACGACCGCATTCCGGTGTACCCGCAGCCGAACCGTCGGTTGCCGTGCACCACGTGACCCTTGCTGGCGAGGGCAAAGGCGCCTTCGTCACCGATGACGATGGTCGCGTGTTGCTCGACACCGAGAACGGGGCCTTTGTGACGGTCGTCCGGCAGGGCCTTGAGTTCGCACGCCGCAAACACGGGGTCGCGGGCAATCCACCGGTCACGATCACAGAGTGGGAAAGCGGGCGATGGACGCTCGACGATCCTGCGACGGGCTGGGCTATGGAGCTTTCATCCTTTGGCCAGGGGAACCTCGGCCATTTCCGCAAGCTGTTTCAATAACCAAAAATGGGAACCGACAGATGGGAATTTTGACACGAGACTATGAGACGGTGCCCTGCACTGTCGAAGTCAGCCACTGCTTTGACAGTCTGCACGCGCACGTGCGGTTCGATGATGGATCGGTGGTCTATCCGGGAGATGAGGTCCTTGTGAAAGGGCCGCCGGTGATGGCGCCCTATGGCGAGGTCGTCACCGAGGCGCGCGAGGCGCGGATCACACGCGCCAGCGGATTGGAACGTCTTTGGACCCGACTGACCGGCGATTTCGAATTCATGGAACTTTGCGAGTTCTCGTTCAGCGAGGAGGCGACGCTATGAATGTGCAAACTGCGACACACACGGCAGACGCCACGACAGTTGAAGAAGGCCTTGCGATCCAGGAAGCGCAGGCCGTTCATGACAGCGAAACGGCAACCGCCGTTGCAATGCAGAACACGCTGCTGACGCCACGCTTTTACACGACCGACTTTGACGAGATGGACGCGATTGATGTGGGCCCGGTGCGTGAGGATTGGGATCAACTTATCGATCAGATGGAGTCGGATCCTAACAGGGGCCACTTCAGGAAGAACGAGGACTGGGATCATGTCGACTGGGACAACATGGAGCCGGAGCTCAAGAAAGAGTTCATCGACTTCCTGATCTCGTCCTGCACGGCGGAATTTTCAGGCTGCGTTCTCTACAAGGAAATGAAGCGGCGTGGTGCCAATAAGGACATCACACAGCTTTTCCAGCTGATGGCGCGCGACGAAGCGCGGCACGCCGGGTTCATCAATGATGCGCTCCGCGAGGCGGGGATTGCAGTGAACCTGGGCTTCCTGACGAAGAAGAAGAAGTACACCTACTTCCGGCCAAAGTTCATCTACTACGCCACGTATCTGAGCGAGAAGATCGGCTACGCGCGGTACATCACGATCTTCCGGCATCTCGAAGCGAACCCAGAATATCGCTTTCATCCGATCTTCAAGTGGTTCCGTGAATGGTGCAACGATGAGTTCAGCCATGGCGAAGCCTTCGCTCTTTTGATGAAGACGGATCCCAAGCTGACGAGTGGCCACAATGTATGGTGGATCAAGTTCTTCCTGACGGCTGTCTACGGCACAATGTTTGTGCGCGATCACCAGCGTCCGGCCTTCCACTCGGCCCTTGGCGTGGACCCGGATTGGTATGGTCAGGAGGTGTTCCGGAAAACCTCTGAGATCTCAAAGCAGGTCTTTCCGATCACTCTCGATATCGATCATCCCAAATGGCTGCCTTCTCTAAAGCGTTTGCAGCGTGCGAATGCCGATCTTGATGTTGCCAAGAAAGCAGGAGGTTTCGCCGGACGTGTTGCGAGCATCACCGCAAGCGCGCGTGCGGCGGCAGCGTTCCTATCGCTCTTCATGATCCCGGCCGTACCTAATGACGTGCCAACAGAGACCCGTTTGGAGCCAATGTATTGAGTCAAAACGCCGACATAAGGTTTGATGCGGGATTCGGGGTCGCGCAGTGCTAGCGTCGCCCTGGATCGCGGCGGTGATCGCCCTTTTCCTTTGGTGGTTTTCCACGGGCGCGATCCTTTGGGTCGTGAAGGGTGCCGATGAGCGCGGACCGGACGGGCATAAATGGTCCGTTATTCTGAGCTTGCCGATCCTATTTGCTGGCGTTGTCGGGTTTGTCACCACCCTGCCACTTACGACGGTGGAGGGGGCTTACATCGCGTTCCTCTCGGCGCTCGCAATCTGGGGGTGGATTGAGCTTTCCTTCCTCAGCGGTGCAGTGACGGGGCCAAATCGTGACCCTTGCCCCATCGAGTCGCAAGGTTGGGACCGGTTCATGCGGGCCTGGGGCACGATCGCGTATCACGAGATCCTTATTGCATGCGCGCTCCTGGGTTTGGTCGTCCTGTCGATAGAAGCGGCCAACACGGTAACGGTATTGACCTTTGGCGTGCTCTTCTTCGCCCGGGTTTCGGCAAAACTGAACCTCTTCCTTGGCGTGCCTCGGATCCATACGGAGTTCTTGCCGAAGCCTTTGACCCATTTGCCGAGCCATTTTCGGCATGCGCGGCTGAACGCCCTGTTCCCCCTGTCCGTGACGCTTTTGGCATTTGCGGTCGCCTGCTGGCTGGAACGCACCTTCGCGGCAGAGACACCCTTTGCGGCGGTCGCCTTTGCCCTTTTGGCCGCGCTGACGGCGCTAGCCCTTCTGGAACACTGGCTGATGGTTCTTCCACTGCCGGACGAGAAACTTTGGCGGTGGATGATCCCAACGCCCAAATCCAACGAAAAAACGCTGCTCAGAGAGGACGCAAATGGACTTTGACACACTTTTCGAAGCCCAGCTCAATGACCTGAAAGAGGAGGGCAACTACCGCATCTTTGCAGAGCTTGAGCGGCGTTGCGGAACCTTCCCAAGGGCGATGAACTATGTCGGCGAGAACGTGAAAGACGTAACCGTCTGGTGCTCGAACGACTACCTTGGAATGGGGCAGCACCCCGATGTCGTGAAGGCCATGTGCGAGACGGCTGCGTCTTGTGGAACGGGTGCTGGTGGCACGCGCAACATTTCTGGCACCAACCACCATCACATATTGTTGGAAGAAGAGCTCGCCGATCTGCATGGCAAGGAGGCGGCGCTTCTCTTCACCAGCGGATACGTCTCGAATTGGGCGGCCCTGTCTACGCTTGGAAGCCGTCTGCCAGGTGCTGTGATCCTGTCTGACGCGCTGAACCATGCATCGATGATTGAAGGGATCCGTCATAGCCGCGCCGACAAGGTGATATGGCGCCACAACGATCCGAAGGACCTTGATGAGAAGCTGAGTCAGATCCCGGCGCATCGGCCCAAAATCGTGGCGTTTGAAAGCGTCTATTCGATGGACGGCGACATCGCACCGATTGCCGAGATCGTCGAGGTGGCCGAGAAACACGGTGCGATGACGTATCTCGACGAGGTCCATGCGGTTGGCCTCTACGGTCCGCGCGGTGGCGGTGTTGCCGAGCAAGAAGGGCTGATGGACCGCATCACCCTGATCGAAGGGACTCTGGGGAAGGCGTTTGGCTGTTTCGGTGGATATATCACGGGGTCGGCGGCGCTTTGCGACTTCGTCCGATCCTTTGCAAGTGGGTTTATTTTCACAACCGCTTTGCCACCTGCCGTGGCGGCTGCCGCGAAGGTTTCCATCGCCCATCTGAAGCGATCGCAGTTCGAACGCATGAAGCAGCGGCGACAGGTCAAGCTGCTGCGCGACAAGTTGGATGCAATCGGCATTCCGCATCTTCCGAACCCGAGCCACATCATTCCGGTGATGGTGAAGAACCCTGTAAAGTGCCGGATGATCAGCGATATGTTGATGGATGACTGGGGTATCTATGTGCAGCCCATCAACTACCCGACAGTACCCAAGGGGACAGAGCGGCTGCGGATCACGCCGGGCCCGCTGCATTCGGATGATGATATTGAATATCTGGTCGAGGCGCTGTCAGAATTGTGGTCCCACTGCGCAATTGCCCGCCAAGTCGCATAAACGTGTCTTGGAAACTTTACGCGGCGCTAGTCTGAATTACTTACGAGTCCGAAAGACCGAAGGGAGAAACCAAATGAAGAAGATT
>CAWUIX010000169.1:0-5694 GCA_963922395.1 uncultured Rhodobacterales bacterium
ACACTTTGGGTCGATTGGTTCGATTGTCGCAAGATTTTGCCGATCTTGGACATGCTATCGCTTAACAGCACGTGAATGCCCATATTTGGATCATCCAAAGGAGGGCCATATGTCCGTTCGTTTCGTCGTGATCACTGCACTTGGTCTGGGCCTTGCTGCAGGAGCTTCGCCAGCATTGGCGAAGGGCCCAAAGCATTGTCCGCCCGGTTTGGCGAAGAAGGCTGTTCCTTGTGTACCGCCCGGGCAAGCGAAGAAGTATGATCGCGCCTATGGCGACGACGACCTGTATTACCGCATTATGGAACATGGCGGCTATCGCGCCGGTGACCGCTATCGCTGGGATGGTCGCTACGACCGGTTCCGGGATTATGACCGGTATCGCTTGCCGCGGCTGCGCGAGAACGAGGCCTATTATCGCGATGGGAATGTATTGCTGCGCGTTGATAACGAAACGCGGCGGGTGATCGAGCTGATCCGGCTGGCCGACATTGTCCTTGGAAACTGACCGACCGTTTCTGCGTTTCCGATCCCTGCATATGAATTGGGCGGCGAGTGAACCGTTTCCGGATTCATGTCCAAATCTCGCTAAAATACGACGGATCTTGGACATCTGCCGCAATTCCGCCCAATTTCGGTCATAGGCAAAACCATCCTCATACGTCCATCGGAACGCGGAGCATACATCCATGGCCGAAATTTCCATCTATCTCGGAGGTACGATTTTCGCGGTTTATGCGACCTTGCGGATCGCCCGGTTCGCGCGCACCCAGTCCAAGCGACGGGCGGACGAACGCCTTAAAGATCACTTGAAGTGGTCGAGGCATAAGAGCCGCCGGCAGCAGATCTAACGGCGCCTATTCAGCCGCAACTCGCCGCGCCGACAGCATCTCTTTGAGATATCGGCCGGTGTGGCTTTCCGGAACCTCGGCCACCTGTTCTGGCGATCCCTCGGCCACGATCTGGCCGCCGCCGTCCCCGCCCTCCGGACCGATATCAATGATCCAATCGGCGGTTTTGATGACATCGAGATTGTGTTCGATCACGATAACCGAATTCCCCTGATCGACCAGTTCATGCAGAACTTCCAATAGCTTACGCACGTCTTCGAAGTGGAGGCCTGTGGTTGGTTCGTCGAGGATATAGAGCGTGCGGCCCGTCGAACGCTTGGAGAGTTCTTTTGACAGTTTGACGCGCTGTGCCTCGCCACCGGACAGCGTCGTCGCCTGTTGGCCGACCTTGATGTAGCCGAGGCCCACGCGGACAAGGGCATCCATCTTTTCGCGGATGGACGGCACAGCCTTGAAGAACTCCTGGGCATCTTCGACGGTCATATCGAGCACGTCCGCAATGCTCTTGCCCTTGAACTTGATCTCCAGCGTTTCGCGGTTGTAGCGCGCGCCTTTGCAGGTCTCGCAGGTGACATAGACGTCCGGCAGGAAGTGCATCTCGATCTTGATGACACCGTCGCCTTGGCAGGCCTCGCACCGGCCACCTTTGACGTTAAAGCTGAACCGTCCAGGCTTATAGCCACGGGCCTTGGCCTCGGGCAGTCCGGCGAACCAATCCCGGATGGGGGTGAATGCACCCGTATAGGTCGCAGGGTTTGATCTTGGCGTGCGGCCGATTGGGCGCTGATCGATGTCGATGACCTTGTCGAGGTGTTCCAGCCCCTTGATGGTTTCGCAAGGCGCCGGGGTTTGGCGCGCGCCGTTGAGCTGCATCGAGGCGGTCTTGAACAGAGTCTCAATGGTGAGGGTCGATTTTCCACCGCCGGAGACGCCGGTGACACAGACGAATTTGCCCAAGGGGAACGTGGCCGTCACGGATTTAAGATTGTTTCCTACGGCATTGACGACAGTCAGTTTTTTCTTGTTTCCCTTACGGCGCGTGGCAGGCACCGCAATTTCACGCACACCATTCAGGTAGTCGCCTGTAATGGAGCCCGGGGTCGCCGAGATTTCGGTGGGCGTGCCCCGTGCAACGATCTCTCCGCCATGGACTCCCGCGCCTGGGCCGATGTCGAGGACGTAGTCGGCTTCTCGGATCGCCTCTTCGTCATGTTCGACCACGATGACCGTGTTGCCCTGATCACGGAGGTTTTTCAGCGTTGTCAAAAGGCGGCCATTGTCCCGCTGGTGGAGGCCGATAGAGGGCTCATCGAGGACGTAGAGAACGCCGGTCAGACCGGATCCGATCTGGGAGGCTAGACGGATGCGCTGGCTTTCGCCGCCAGAGAGCGTGCCCGCATTGCGGCTGAGCGTGAGGTATTCGAGGCCCACGTTGTTGAGGAAACCGAGGCGTTCGCGGATCTCTTTGAGGATCGCGTGGGCGATTTCGTTCTTCTGTTTGGTCAGGTGGTTCGGGGCATCCTCGATCCAAGCCAGAGCTTCGCGGATCGATTTCTGGACGACCTGACCGACATGGAGGCCGGCGATTTTGACGGCGAGTGCTTCGGGGCGCAGGCGGTAACCCTCGCAGGTGTGGCAGGGGCGGTTGTTTTGGTAGCGCTCGAACTCTTCCCGGATCCAGTTTGAATCGGTTTCGCGGTAGCGCCGCTCCATGTTGGGGATCACCCCTTCGAAAGGGCGTTTGACCTGGTAGACGCGGCCACCTTCGTCGTAGCGAAACTGGATCTCTTCGCCGTTGGAGCCGTAGAGGAAAACCTGCTGAACATGAGCCGGCAGATCCTTCCACTTTGTGTTCCTGTCGAACTCGTAGTGTTTGGCGATGGCTTCGATCGTCTGCAGGAAATACGGGGATTTTCCCTTGCGCCAGGGAGCCAGCGCGCCGTCGTACACTTTGAGGTTCTGGTCCGGGACAACGAGGCGTTCGTCGAAAAAGAGTTCGACGCCCAAGCCATCGCAGTCCGGGCAGGCGCCGAAGGGTGCGTTGAATGAGAAGAGGCGCGGTTCGATTTCAGGGATCGTGAAGCCGGAGACCGGGCAGGCGAAGTTCTCGCTGAAGGTGATGCGCTCAGGCTCTTCGGCCTCGTCACGCGGTGCGGTTTCGAGCACGGCAATACCGGAGGCGAGGTCGAGCGCGGTGCGGAAACTGTCGGCGAGGCGGGTTTCGAGGCCTTCCCGGACGACAATGCGGTCCACGACGACATCGATGTCGTGGCGGTACTTCTTGTCGAGCGTCGGCGGTTCATCGAGTTCATAAAACTGCCCGTCCACTTTGACGCGCTGGAATCCTTGCTTACGGAGTTCCAGGAACTCTTTGCGGTATTCGCCTTTCCGGTCGCGCACGATCGGGGCGAGAAGGTAGCCGCGCGTGCCCTCCTCCATCTCCATAACCCGGTCGACCATGTCCTGGACCTGCTGCGCCTCGATCGGGAGGCCGGTCGCGGGGCTGAACGGGGTTCCGGCCCGCGCGAAGAGGAGGCGCAGGTAGTCGTAAATTTCGGTGACGGTGCCCACGGTTGAGCGAGGGTTTTTGGACGTCGTCTTTTGCTCGATGGAAATCGCGGGTGAGAGGCCGGAGATGTGATCGACATCCGGCTTTTCCATCATGTCCAGGAACTGCCGCGCGTAGGCCGAGAGGCTTTCAACATAACGCCGCTGGCCTTCTGCATAGATCGTATCGAAGGCGAGTGAGGACTTGCCCGATCCCGAAAGTCCGGTGATGACCACGAGTTCATCGCGGGGGATATCCACATCGATGCTTTTGAGGTTGTGCTCGCGCGCACCGCGCACCTCAATCTTCTTTAATTCAGGCATCTGGGTCCTCGTACCGGGGCAAGCGTTCTAGATAGCGGTGCCTGCGACAGACTCAATGGGGTAAATAGAACATTACGCGAACATCCACCGCGCGTCACGGGGAATTGGCAATCTTTCTGTGGATAAGCCAGAGGACGCCTAAGCCGAAGGCTGAAAGCACGCCAGCGAGCACGACGGGCCCCGCAAGATTCATGTCGAGCGTGGTCGCAAACAGAGGCACGGACGCGAACGTTCCGATGTTGCCTGTCTGAGCCAGGGCACCGTTTCCGCGTGCGCGATCCTCGGGATCCGGGTTCAACCAGGGAATGGTCGCAAAGGCCCCCCCTGGGATCAGCCCGATGAGTACGAAGACAGGAAGCGCCAGAATTGCGCGCGCGCTTTCCGGAACGAGAAGCAGGAGGGCGAGACCGACAATGCTGGAGGCATATCCGAAGGCGGTGATCATTACGGGTGAATAGCGTCGCGCAAGAACACCGGCGCCGAATGTCCCGATCAACGCTGCGAGTGGCAGAACAGGGCCCGTCCAAGCGCCCAGAAACCTGGGAAGAAAGGTGAGCAGACCGAGAAATGTGGTGGCGTGCCAGAGAAAGATGGCCGCACCGGCGAGCATTCTTGGACTGCGATATATCTTCAGATGCCGGGCCAAGAGACTTTCGTCAGGCTGGGAGCGGGTCACGCCTTTGGGCAGGATGGGCCACAGGGCCCCTGCAAGGAGCAAAAGACCGGCACCGTGCGCGAAGTAGACCTCGCGCGGTCCGTCAAACAAGGGAACGGCGAGCGCCGCCACTGAGAAGCCGACGCCAAAATACGTGCCCCAAAGCCCCATCGAGACCGGAACGTCGCGCGGCGTTGCAACGGCCGCCATGAGTGTTGGGATCGCCACGACCATGGCCAAGTGAGCGGCGCCTTCGGCCAGTCGCAGAACCATAAACAAAGAGAACGTCGGCAAGAATGCCTGAAGTCCCGAAAGCACACCGCCGGCGATCATCGAGGCGAGGAGAACGCGGCGGGGCCCGAGGCGTGCCACGACGACGCCTGCGGTGACGCCAAACAGGATTCCCATGACGGATTGTGCCGAAACGGCGAAAGGGACCGGGCGACCGGGATAGATCGCTTCCAGCGCATCAAGTGTCAGTGCAATTTTTGCGAATTGCGCCGCTGCGAAGAGCCCGGCGACGAAGAGGATGAGGATCAGACGCCAGTCGGTGCGCATGGGGGTCTTGTCGGTCCATGGTTGGCCGACGTCAACCTCGGGCGGCGATCCGACGGTAATTTGAAATCAAGTGGCGAAGACGATGGAAGGCTTCTGGTGCGGTGGACTAAAGTTGAGGGCCGTTCATCGGTCCTTTGGATCCGGTCTATCCTAGGGGACGCTCACGTCTGCTTTGAGCCCAAACTTCCGAATGTCGCACAGACGTTGAAGGTCTGCTCTCGTCGTGTCGAGGTCTGGGTCAACAGGGGAATGGTGGCCGGGACCCTGTATCGGGCCCCAGCATTTCGGGCTTCAACTCTGCACGAAGCTGAGCAGGTCTGGGTTCACCAGATCAGGGTGCGTGGCGAAAAAGCCATGTGATAAGCCTTCGTAGACTTTCAGGGTTCCGTTCGGCAGAAGCTTCACTGCCTTTTCCGCCGAGTTTGCGATTGGGACGACCTGATCGTCGTCACCGTGCATCACGAGGGTCGGCACGTTCATCGCTTTCAGGTCCTCGGTCTGGTCGGTCTCGGAGAAGACGGCGATACACTGGTAATGTGCGGATGCGCTGCCCATCATGCCCTGACGCCACCAGTTGTTGATCAAACCTTGGCTAACTTCGGCACCGTCACGGTTGAAGCCGTAGAAAGGGCCGGACGGCACATCCAGGAAGAACTGCGCGCGGTTGGCTGCCAGTGCGGCCCGCAACCCGTCAAATACCTCAATCGGGACACCATCCGGGTTGGCGTCGGTCTGCAACATCAGGGGTGGGATGGCCCCCAA
>CAWUIX010000170.1:0-5672 GCA_963922395.1 uncultured Rhodobacterales bacterium
TTCGAGATTTGAGTATGGCCCCCCAAAGATCAGGATATCGCCCTCTAGGGTTCCCAGATCTTTCACATCGATTGGCATCTACCGCTCCCCTGCCCTGTGGTCCATATAGTCACCGAAGACCCAGCACAGTTTCAACGGCACACAGATGGATATGGATTCGAGTCTTGTCATAACAGCGGTCGCAATTCTTTGCCTTCTCTTTGCGTCCGGATTCTTTTCCGGAAGCGAGACGGCCCTGACGGCGGTATCGCGCGGGAAACTTCGCGCACGGGCGGATAAGGGGGACCGTGCGGCGGAACGTGCGCTGAACATCACAGAGGACAGTGAGCGTCTGATCGGTGCGGTTCTTCTGGGGAACAACCTGGTGAACATCCTCGCGACATCGCTCGCGACGGTTTTGTTCACAGGCCTCTTCGGGGAGTCCGGTGTCGCGGCGGCGACACTTGTGATGACGGCGCTTGTGGTCGTCTTCGCAGAGGTTTTGCCGAAAACATACGCGATTACCAATTCGGAGACCGCCTCGACGCGCGTGGCCCCGGTCATTGCTGTTGTGGTCAGCTTGTTCTCTCCGATCGTGAATATGGTGCGCGCGATCGTCCGGCAGGTCCTGCGTCTTTTCGGGGTCAAGGTCGAGGCAGAGACCAACATCCTCTCGGTGCGGGAAGAGATTGCGGGTGCGCTGAGCCTTGGCCATTCGGAGGGCGCGGTTGAGAAGGAGCATCGGGACCGGCTTCTTGGGGCGCTGGATCTGGAAGATCGGACGGTCGAAGAGATCATGCTTCACCGCAGCCAGATCGAGATGATCGATGCGGATCTGAGCCCGCGCGAGATGGTTGAACTGTGTCTGAAGAGCGCGCACACCCGTCTGCCGATCTTTAAGGATGAGCCGGAGAACATTATCGGCCTGATCCACGCGAAGGACCTTTTGCGGGCCATCTATGCTGTACAGCGTACTGCGAAAGATGGCGAAGATCCGTTGGAGAGCTTCGACATCATGAGCGTGGCGATGCAGCCTTATTTCGTCCCGGAGACCACAACGCTTGACGATCAGATGCGGGAGTTTCTGCGGAGACATACGCATTTTGCCCTGGTTGTTGACGAGTACGGTGCGCTGCAGGGCCTGATCACCCTGGAAGACATCCTTGAAGAGATCGTGGGCGAGATTACCGATGAATTCGACAGTTCGGTTGAGCATCCTGTGCGCCGGACGGATTCGGGCGACTACCTGGTCGACGGGTCTATGACGATCCGCGACCTGAACCGGGCGAACGATTGGTCGCTTCCCGATGATGAGGCGAACACTGTGGCGGGCCTCGTGATCCATGAGGCGCAGACGATCCCGACGCAAGGGCAGGTCTTTTCGTTTCACGGGTTCCGGTTCGAAGTGCTGTCCCGGAAGGACAATCGGATCACGCGGCTAAAGGTGAGGAAGCTTTAGGTGGCTTCGGGCCGTAGACTGGGCACCTGGGATTGCCTCATCTCCCCTTAAAGAGTCCTCCGAGGATGCCGCGCACGATGCGGCGGCCTGTGGTGCCCTTTAGCTCTTTGATCACGACCTTGGCGACCTCTTCACCAAGGCTCGGCCCGCGTCGTGGTGCGCGTGATGTGCTGCGACCGACGCGGGCGCCGGAGTATCGGCGTGCGGCCTGGAATTCGCGTTCGCGGGCTTCGGCCTCTTCTGCTTTCCTCTCCGCTTCTTCGGCCTCGGCCGCTGCCTTCTCGGCGCGCCCTTGAAGGATCTCATGGGCGCTTTCGCGGTCTTTTGGGGTGTCGTATTTCTCGCCCATCTCGGATGCAGCGATCAGAGCTGCACGCTCCCCCTTTGAGATCGGACCAAGTTGCGAGCTGGGAGGGCGGATCAGTGTTCGTTCAACGACGCCCGGCGCGCCCTTGCGTTCGAGCATCGACGTTACCGCCTCGCCGACACCGACATCGCGGATGGCATCTTCTGTCGAGAAGCGTGGGTTTTCGCGATAGGTTTCTGCGGCCATGCGAAGGGCCTTGCGATCCCGTGCTGTGAAGGCGCGCAAGGCGTGCTGGACCCGGTTGCCGAGTTGGCCGAGGATGTCTTCCGGGATGTCGTCGGGGTTTTGCGTGACGAAGTAGACACCAACGCCTTTTGAGCGAATGAGGCGAGCGACCTGTTCCACTTTGTCTACGAGCGCTTTGGGAGCGCCGTCGAAGAGAAGGTGGGCCTCGTCGAAGAAGAAGACGAGCTTCGGTTTGTCGGGATCACCGACCTCTGGAAGTTCTTCGAAGAGTTCGCTCAGAAGCCAAAGAAGCGATGTTGCGTAGAGGCGTGGTGACGCCATGAGTTTGTCTGCGGCGAGAATGTTAATGCGGCCTCGCCCGTCCGATGCTGTCGACATGATGTCTGACAACTCCAGGGCCGGTTCTCCGAAGAAGCCTGCGCCGCCCTGGTTTTCAAGAACAAGAAGTGCGCGCTGGATGGCGCCGATCGATGCGGTTGAGACGTTGCCATACCGCAGGGCAAGGTCGCGGGCATTCTCGCCGACCCAAACAAGCATGGAGCGCAAATCGTCGAGATCGAGGAGACCAAGCCCTTCCTCATCAGCCACACGGAACGCGATGTTGAGGACACCCTCTTGTGCTTCTGTGAGGTCTAGAAGACGGGCCAGAAGGAGAGGGCCCATTTCGGCAACGGTTGTTCGGATCGGGTGTCCCTGGGTGCCGAAGAGATCCCAGAACGTTACTGGGAAATCGGAATAGGCGTAGGTGTCGAACCCGATCTTGGCCGCTCGTTCCGTGAAGGCGCCGTGCAGCTTGAAAGATTCCGAGCCCGCTTTGCCGAGACCAGACAGATCCCCTTTAACGTCGGACAGGAAGACAGGGACACCGTTTGCTGAGAAGCTTTCGGCAAGGATCTGAAGGGTTACGGTCTTACCTGTGCCTGTGGCCCCGGCGATCAGTCCATGGCGGTTGGCATACTTCAGGAGGAGGGATTGTGGGTCGCCATACCCTTCTCCCCCGCCGCCGATGAATATCCGGTCTGTGCCCATCGTTTTGTTGTCCCCTAGATCCCGCGTTCGGTGTCACAATAAAGTTTTAACCAGACTCTGCCAGACTGAGACCGTCGGTTATCCGGATTCCCCTTGGTGACCGGCACTTCCTCCCTGTTGGACTGGCCGCATCGCATGTTTGCGATGCGGCTTTTTTTGAGCCGCCGAGCGCAGATTATCCCGTCGGATCTGACCCTTGAACTTCTCGGTTGACGCATGGGACCAAAGAGACTAGCGTTCCGGCCAATGACTAAGTCGGCCCGTCCGGCAGGGAGAACTAAATGTGAAAAAGGACCTGAGCTCAGGTCCTTTTTTGCATTTCAGGGGTTGGCGGTTCGTCGCCGATTTCGCCTGACAGAGACAATCGGTCGTGCTATCGGCAACTCCAACGAAAATGCAGCAATGCACGTGAGGTTATCTATGCAGTCACTTCCCATCGCGGGCGCACTGGCCCTACTTCTTTGCGCCGCTCCTGCCTTTGCGCAGGACCAGGCAGATCAGGCGGAGAGCGAGAACGCTGCTTCGGAACTGGCGGAAGGTCTGTCCACCGGCACACCTGTGAACGAAGAAGGGGAAGGCATCGGTCAACCCTATGTGCGCGAGACATCCGGCGATTGGGAAGTTCGGTGTGTGCGCACCGCCGAGGGAAATGATCCGTGCCAGCTTTATCAATTGCTTGAGGATGGTGAAGGGGCATCGGTCGCGGAAGTAACGGTCTTTCCGTTACCGCCGGGCGGACAGGCCGTGGCAGGTGCGACAATCATCACGCCCCTAGAGACGCTCCTGACAGAGCAGGTTACCATGGCGGTCGATGGCGGAGCTGCGAAGCGTTACCCGTTTAGCTTCTGCACGCGGTCGGGCTGTGTCTCGCGGATTGGATTGACGGCGGACGATCTTGCGTCTTTCCGCGCCGGCAACGTTGCGAATATTCAGATTGTTCCAGCGGCGGCAGCCGATCAGCGCGTGACTCTGAGTGTTTCACTGTCGGGTTTCACGGCCGGGTTCAACGCGCTGTCGAACTAGACTTAACCCCGCTGTATCAGACGCGCCTTAACGCCAGAACGGCGTTGAGGCCGCCAAACGCAAAGGCGTTTGACAGAACAACGTTCACATCTGCCTCCCGTGCCTCGTTTGGTACAACATCGAGGGCGCATTCGGGATCTGGCTCTTCGTAGCCGATGGTTGGGGCGATGATGCCGTCCTGAAGGGCCATCAGGCAGGCCAGGAGTTCCACAGCCCCTGTGCCACCGATGAGATGCCCATGCATGGACTTTGTTGACGAGATCATCAGGCGGTCCGCATGCGTTCCGAAGACATCAGCGACGGCGGCACATTCCGTCTTGTCGTTGGCCGCAGTGCCGGTTCCGTGCGCGTTGATGTAGCCGACCTCGCTGGCATTCACCTTGGCATCGGCCAGCGCCCCTTGGATGGCTCGCGCGGCGCCTTGCTTTGAAGGCATGACGATATCGGCGGCATCCGAGGTCATGGAAAATCCGACAACCTCGGCAAGAATTTCGGCGCCGCGCTTCTTTGCGTGCTCCATCTCCTCGAACACGAAAACGCCGGCGCCTTCGCCCTGCACCATTCCGTTTCGTGTCGCGCTGAAGGGGCGGCAGGCGTCTTTCGACATGACCCGCAGGCCTTCCCAGGCCTTCACACCGCCAAAGCATAGCATGGATTCCGACCCGCCGGTGACCATGACGCGAGCGGCCCCACTGCGGATAAGCCAGAACGCTTGTCCCATGGCATGGTTTGAGCTCGCACATGCCGTGGCGACCGTGAAGGATGGGCCTTTCAGATTCCATTCCATAGACACATGGCTCGCGGCCGCGTTGTTCATGAGCTTCGGCACGATAAAGGGGTGAACGCGGTTCTTCCCCTCTTCGTAGACGGCGCGATAATTCTCGTCCTGCGTATTCAGACCGCCACCGGAGGTGCCGAGCACCACACCCGCTTGTGCCGCCAGTTGGCCCGAGAATTCCAGGCCAGCCTGCGAGATCGCCTGGCGCGCGGCGAGCAGGGTGAATTGGGTAAAGCGGTCGTAGAGGGCTTGTTGCTGACGGTTGAAATGAGCATCCGGGTCATAGCCCTTTACCTGACCGCCGATGCGGATCGACAGGCGGTCAACGTCGCGAATGTCCAGTTCGCCGATCCCACAGGTTCCGGCGGCCATGCCTGCGAACGTGTCGGGGACGGAATGTCCGAGGGGATTGATCGTCCCCGCGCCAGTGATGACGACGCGCTTCACGCAGCCTGATCGTCGACGAGTTGTTCGACAGCGCCAATGATTGCCTCAACCGATGATATGTCGAAGTCCGAGGCTTGCGGCTCGTTGGCGTTGAAGGGCACCTGGACATCAAATGCTTCTTCAATGGCAAAAATCGCCTCGACAAGGCCCATACTGTCGATGCCGAGATCATCCAATGTCATCTTAGGCTTCACATCGGATGGCTCCAACACCGCCTGTTCGGCGATGATTTCGATTACTTTCTGACGAACCGCGCCGGACATCTTCGTGCCTCGCATTCTGGGTGAGGCTGATTTAGTCGCTGTTGTCGGGTTTTTGAACCGCTTTCTTTAACTCTGCGACGTCGCGGTAGAGGCGCGGCAGGCGGCGCAGGTTTTTGTTCAGCTCGATTTGCTGTTCCATTT
>CAWUIX010000171.1:0-5664 GCA_963922395.1 uncultured Rhodobacterales bacterium
AGCATCGGCGAGAGGGTGACGTCGCCGGAATGACAGCGGAGTTTACTGAGACTGGCTCAGGTCCCGAGGGCGAGACAGGTCTAATCCGCTTCACCGCCGAAGAGGCCGTCGAAAGGATCGGAGATGTTGTTCTGGCCCGGCGGGATATGGGCACGTCCTACCATCTTTCCGTCGTGCTAGACGATGCAGCCCAGTGCATCACCCATGTGATCCGCGGGCAGGATCTGTTCGAAGCGACGAAGATTCACGTGATCCTTCAAAGGCTTCTGAAGCTGCCCACGCCGATCTATCACCACCACAAACTGATCCGGGACGACGCCGGTCGGCGGCTCGCCAAGCGGGACGATGCCCGGGCGATCCGGACCTATCGGGAGGAGGGCGCGACGCCCGAGGATATTCGCCGGATGGTCGGTCTGCTTTAGACCATCGGCCCCATCAACTCGACCTCTTCGCCATCGCGAATGGCCGTATAGAAACACACGCGCCGGTTGGTGTGGCAGGCCGCACCAGTCTGCCGAACGACCAGAAGGACCGTGTCCCGATCGCAATCGATCCGAAGGTCAACCAATTCCTGTGTGTGCCCGGACGTCTCACCCTTTATCCAGAACGCCTGACGCGAGCGCGACCAATAAGTTGCGCGTCCGGTTTCCAAGGTCTTCTCAACGGCCTCCGCGTTCATCCAGGCCATCATCAGAACCTCGTTGGTCTCGGCGTCCTGCGCGATTGCCGGGATCAGCCCTGCGCTGTTGTATTTGAGACTGGACGGATCGAAGGTCATGGCCCACATCTTTCCCGCTGCGATGGAATGCCCTATCTAGGGCGAGACGACAGGAAGCACCATGGCCGAAACCGATCTTATCAAGCTCTATTCGGGGAAGATCCTCGCACTGGCGGCGGATATTCCGCGCACCGGTCGGCTTGAGGCGCCGGATGCGACCGCGTCGAAGCGGTCCCCGCTTTGTGGTTCGACCGTGACGGTGGACGTCGTAGTCAAAGATGGCCGGATCAGCGATTTCGCCCAGGATGTTCGCGCCTGTGCGCTGGGACAGGCAGCGGCGTCAGTGCTGGGCTCACACGTGATCGGTCGGTCGCGGGATGAGATCCTTGCCGCCAGGACATCGCTGGAGGCGATGCTGACCAGCGATGGCCCCGATCCGGCGGTGCCGTTCGAAGACCTTGGTGTGCTGCGGCCCGCGCGGGAATTCCACAACCGCCACAAGTCGATCCTCCTGGCACTTGATGCCACCGCCGATGCGATGGAGCAGGCAGAGCGCGCCGCCTGCGCCTAGCGCCCTAGCCCGGCGTCATCCGGTAGGCGGCGCCCTGCCCCACGGACAAAAACCAGATCGATCCGTCCGGCGCCTCGGCGATGTCGCGGACCCGCGCCGTCTCATCCCCCTCGATCTGCTCTGCTTCGCGCAACGCATCGCCCGAGCGTTCGAGCCGGGAAATCAGACCGAACTTTAGAGAACCCACAAAGAGATCCCCCTCCCACTCCGGCCAAAGCGCACCAGAATAGATCATCATGCCGGACGGCGCGATGGATGGGTCCCAATAGTGTTCTGGCTGTTCCAGCCCGTCCTGCTCAGTCCCCACGCCGATTTTCGCGCCGCTGTAATGGCGCCCATAGGAAATCACGGGCCATCCGTAATTCGCACCTTTCTTGACGAGGTTCACCTCATCACCGCCGCGAGCCCCGTGTTCGTTCACCCAAAGATTGCCGTCGAGATCCAGCGCGGCACCCTGCGGGTTCCGGTGCCCAAAGGACCAGATCCCTGGCTGAGCATCCGCGGACCCAACAAACGGGTTGTCATCCGGGATCGATCCATCGCGCGCAATCCGCACCACCGAACCACTTTCGATGCCAAGATCCTGTGCCGATGGACGATCGCCCCGGTCGCCAATGGTCAGAAAGATCGTACCGTCCCGCGCCTCGACAATCCGGCTTCCAAAATGGCGCCCTCCGGATGACCCTGGAGCCATTTCAAAGAGAATACGGAAATCTTCGAGCGACCGGCCGTCGGCACTCAAGCGCCCTGCCCCCAAGGCTGTCCCAGATCCACGAGACTGGCGGTGGGAGAAACTGAGAAAAACCTCGCGCGAGGTTTCGAAATCCCGTGGGACCATCACGTCCAAAAGCCCGCCCTGCCCCTCCGCTACAACGCGCGGAACGCCGCTCACAGCAACCCTATCCCCATCCTCCGTTATATGGAGAAGCCGACCATCCCGCTCGGTCACAAGCACTCCACCGTCCGGCAGGAAATCGATCCCCCAGGGCTCCTCCAAATTGCTGATCTCGGCGTCCACACGGGTCTGTCCCGCCGAGGTGTCCAATGCCACCACGGGCGAAGCGAGTATCGAAAGAAAAGCCATGGAAACGAAATAACGGCGCATGAGATGCTCCTGATGCTGAGGATCTATGCCTTTGGAGATAGGACTGCCTCAGGCCCATCGCCACCGAAGATTACCTTGGGTCAGCCTTGTTCACGGTCTTTTCAAATCAGGCCGTTCAATCTACGGTCCCCGGCAGTCAAACAAAAAACGACTAGGGAGACGAACAAATGAAAACCATCATGACAGCTACGGCTGTGACGGCGCTTATGGCCGGCGCGGCATTTGCTGGTGGTCACTCCGAAATCAAGATCGGCGTGATCCTGGGCTTCACCGGCCCGCTTGAATCGATCACGCCCGACATGGGATCCGGCGCTGAGCTTGCGATGTCCGAAGTCACCGAGTCCGGTGCCCTTCTGGGCGGCGCAACCGTGACACCGGTACGCGGCGACTCTACCTGCATCGACGCAGCAGCGGCGACTGCGGCGGCCGAACGCCTTGTCACCGGCGACGGCGTGAACGCAATCATGGGCGCCGACTGTTCGGGCGTCACCGGCGCGATCCTGTCGAACGTTGCCGTTCCGAACGGCATCGTGATGATCTCACCGTCGGCAACGTCGCCCGGCCTCTCGACCGCCGAAGACAACGGTCTCTTCTTCCGCACGGCACCATCGGACGCGCGTCAGGGTCAGGTCATCACCGACATTCTGCAGGAAGAAGGGATCGAAGAAATCGCGATCTCTTACGTCAACAACGACTACGGCAAAGGCCTGGCTGACGCAATTGAAGCGAACTTCACCGCCGCTGGTGGGACCGTGACAATCAATGCCGCGCATGAAGACCAGAAAGCCGACTACTCGGCTGAAGTCGGCGCTTTGGCATCGGCCGGTGGCGAGCGTCTGGTCGTCGCAGGCTACGTCGACGGCGGCGGATCGGGCATCACCCGCGCTGCGATCGACTCTGGCGCGTTTGATACGTTCCACTTCCCGGACGGGATGGTATCCGACACGCTCGTGACGAACTTTGGCGCCGACATCGACGGCTCCACCGGCAACGTTCCGGGAACGGACAGCCCCGGTGCATCCATGTATCGCGAAATGGTGGGCGATGCGTTCAACCCGACCGGTCCGTTCTCGCCCGAAAGCTATGACGCAGCTGCGCTGATCATGCTGGCCATGCAAAAAGCAGGCTCCGCAAACTCGGCCGATTTCAAAGACCACGTCTTTGACGTCGCGAACGCACCGGGAGAGCAGATCTTCCCAGGTGAACTCGCTAAAGGCCTCGAAATCATCGCGAATGGCGGCGAGGTCGACTACGTCGGCGCATCTGCTGTTGAGCTGATCGGCCCGGGCGAAAGCGCCGGCAACTATCGCCAGATCCAGTATGATGGCGGTGCCGAGAACACGGTGAAGTTCCGCTAAGTCGCACCGACACATTCGACCGCCCCGGTGCGAACCGGGGTGGTCACAAGACCCCAACTAGATCAAGGCGCGCCGATGATCCGAGTAGATACCCTGCACAAACACTTCGGCGGCTTTCGCGCGGTCGATGGGGCGTCTCTCGAAATTGGCAAAGGCACGATTACCGGTCTGATTGGTCCAAACGGCGCCGGGAAAACGACGCTCTTCAACGTAATCGCGGGTCGCCTGCCGCCCACTTCTGGCAAAGTGACAATGGAAGGCGAAGACATCACCGGTCTTCCACCCCACGACCTCTTTCATCGCGGTCTCTTGCGGACCTTCCAGATCGCACATGAATTTTCGTCAATGACTGTGCGCGAGAACCTGATGATGGTGCCCGCCGGTCAGGCGGGTGAAACGCTCTGGAACGCCTGGTTCAAGCGCGGTCAGGTTGCGGACGAAGACCGCGCCTTGCGTGACAAGGCTGATGAGGTCCTCGAATTTCTGACCATCGACCATCTGAAGGAAGAGAAGGCCGGAAACCTCTCCGGCGGGCAAAAGAAGCTCCTTGAACTTGGCCGGACCATGATGGTCGAGGCGAAGATCGTCTTTCTCGATGAGGTCGGCGCAGGCGTGAACCGCACGCTCCTGAACACGATCGGCGACGCGATCGTAAGGCTCAACCAAGAACGCGGCTATACGTTCTGCATGATCGAACACGACATGGACTTCATCAAACGGCTTTGCGACCCGGTGATCGTGATGGCCGAGGGTAAGGTTCTGGCGGAAGGCTCCGCCGAAGAGATCATGTCCAACGAAAAAGTCATCGAGGCCTATCTGGGCACAGGGCTCAAGAACAAGGCAGTGGCAGAGGCCCAAAGCTAGCCAACCACAAAATCTGGATGGAAACAGACCGTCAACCGCAAATTCGTGCGTGACGTGTCGCGAATCTTGGCGCAGGATGTCAGGAACAACAAGCAGTGCGCGTGCCCAGGCGGCATCGTGCGAGAAGATTGGGTATGGGGAATGGGACAACGGATGCGTTTGCGCTGTCCTGACATATACGGGGTCCCTTGGTGACGGGGACACCCTGGCAAGACGACCGCGGGAATAAGGATCGTTCGATCACGAACCCGGACGGTCAGGGAACGCTTCAGGCGGCCACTCTTCATGGGACGCCGCGCGCTGGTAAAGACGGCGATCCTTATCTTATCGGCGATGCCATGACTGGTGGGTATGGGCGCGGCGCCGATATCCTGCACGGTTGCACGATTTCGGCCGACACCGGCGAAATCGCTGTCATCGTCGGCCCGAATGGCGCAGGCAAATCGACAGCAATGAAGGCCGTCTTCGGCATGCTGAACCTGCGGGAAGGGTCGGTCCGGATCGGTGGGAAGGACATCACCCATCTTTCGCCGCAGGATCGGGTCGCGGAAGGCATGGCTTTCGTCCCACAGACCCAGAACATCTTCACCTCCATGACAGTCGAGGAAAACCTCGAGATGGGAGCGTTCCTGCGCGACGACGACATCCGCACCACCATGGAGCAGGTCTATGAGCTGTTCCCGATCCTGAAGGACAAGCGGCGTCAGGCGGCGGGAGAACTCTCTGGAGGGCAAAGGCAGCAGGTGGCCGTAGGCCGGGCGCTCATGACCCAACCGAAGGTCCTGATGCTCGACGAACCGACCGCGGGGGTTTCCCCGATCGTTATGGACGAACTTTTCGACCGGATCATCGAGGTCGCCCGCACGGGGATCTCGATCCTGATGGTCGAGCAGAACGCGCGCCAGGCGCTTGAAATTGCAGATACTGGCTATGTGCTGGTGCAGGGAAGGAATGCGTACACGGGCACCGGGCAAGACCTGCTCGCTGACCCGGAAGTGAGGAGAACGTTCCTCGGAGGATAGCAGCCGAAAGCATGGAAGGGGGTTTT
>CAWUIX010000172.1:0-5662 GCA_963922395.1 uncultured Rhodobacterales bacterium
GCCGGTCGGTCGGGCGAGGGGCGCGCCGGCTTGGTCGGCGCGACCATAGCGGTCTTGGCTCTCGCCCTCATGCTCAGCCCCGGCGTGATCACCGCATCGCAGTCTGGCGCCTCGCCTGTGGCCACGGCGGAATTCAATCCGTTCACCGTCGCGGAACGGGATCGGCTTGTCTCGGCAGGGCAGGTCGTCTTCGTAGATGTGACTGCGGATTGGTGCATCACCTGCCAGGTCAACAAACGCATTGCCCTGAGCGACGGTGATGTGCGCGCGGCGCTCGAGACGGAAGGTGTCTCGCCTTTGCAGGCGGACTGGACTCAACGCGACGATGGTATTCTCGCGTTCCTGACCACCCATGGCCGCTACGGTATTCCGTTCAATGTGGTTTACGGACCTGGGGCTCCTGAAGGGATCGTGCTGCCGGAACTCTTGACACCGGGCGTTGTCCTCGACGCGCTTCAAAAAGCGCGCGGCTAGGCGCCGCGACCTTCGATGAGATCGAGTTTGTCGGACACAACATCGTAGAGATACTCGCGGAAACTGCGAAGTCGTACGCTGTCCCGCAGGTCCGGATGGGTCAGAACCCAAAGTGTCGAATGTGGTACTGGTCGTGCGCCGGGCACCCGCTGAAGCCCTGGTTCGAGGTCGCCCATCATGCAAGGAAGAAAGGCCATGCCGAGGCCACGCTTGGCAAAAGCCATCTGGACAAACACGTCGTCGAAACTGCCCGTGACCGGCAGGGGCTCCAGCCCGGCCGAATGAACCCACTGTGGGTATTCGACAACGTCATCCCAGCCAAGCCAGCGCCCGTTTCGACCGGATCCTGAAAACACATGTGACTCGATGTAATCCGAAGAAGCATAGGCACAGGACGCCTGAGCCGCCAGATTGCGCCCGACCAGGTAGTCAGGCGGTGAATTGCCTCGCATAGTAAAGCGCATTGCAATGTCAGCTTCTCGCTTTGACAGATCAAGAAGATCCTCGGTCACATTGAGGATCAGGTTGACGAGCGGATTTTGCTCAACGAAGTTGGCTAGGTCGTCGGTCAGAACGCACACGGCCATCGGTAAAGGAAGGGTAAAGCGAACGTCGCCGGACAGCTCACGGTCCCGTCCCGCGACGGACCGCTCGGCGGCGTGCATCGTCTCTTCAATGGTCCGAGCGGATACCAACAGGTCCTCGCCTGCCGAGGTAATGAGCAAGCCGTCCGACGTCCGGTCAAACAGTCGGGTCTTTAACGCAAATTCAAGCGCATCCATTCTGCGGGACACAGTGGAGTGCGCGACCTTCAAGCTTTCGGACGCACCACGGATCGAGCCCGCGCGCGCGACGGCGAGAAAGACCTTCAAATCATTCCAATCGACAGACACGGAGACAGTCACCTTCCTTGAGAGGACGTCGCTTGAGACGTGCGTGGATCTCACATTTCAACTTCTACAAGCCGTTCCAAATTTCGTCCAGCCTGTCCCTAAATCAGAACATGAGGTGCATTTTCGGATAGGTTAACGACTAGGCGCAGGTACCCAACAGGAGGAATCCCATGCGCCTGATTTCCACTTTGAAGACAACTGCCGCCGTATTGGCCGTTGCCACAAGTCTCGCCGTCACCGCACCCGTAGCGGTCGCTCAGGAAATGCCACCGCGTGTCGTCGGTGCGGTAATGGTCGACGAACTTACCATGGCGCCGATGCAGTTCACAATCGAAGTTGAACTTGCTGCCTCGCCAGCGGACGTCTTTGCGTTTGTGACCAATGTCGACAACATCGCCAAAGTCGTTGAGGGCGTGGACGCCGCGATGATGGCCGCCGACGGCATGTCCCGCGATCTGATCATGTCCGACGGCAGCAAGATCAAAGAGATCATCCAGGTCAACGACGCCGACAAAATGTCGTTTGCCTACAGTCTCGCCGAAGGCAACCCGATGGGTCTCTCCAACCACCTTGGCGTCCTTCAGGTCCGTCCTGCCGAAGAGCGCGAGGGCTCGGTACTGAGCTGGCAGCAATACTATGACGGCCAGGCCAGCAACGAGGATCTCGCGCTTTACACAAACGCCGCCGCCAGCCTGGCTTCGGAAATGGGTGGGTACATTTCAGGCACCCACAACGGGTTCGCCGACGTCACGCTCACCCACACGCGGGTCTTCAACGTGTCGGCGCAGGAAGTCTGGGCCGAGGTTGCCGAGAACTACGCCGGTGCCCACGAATGGTCGAGTGTCATCGAGTCGATAGAATTCGAGGACACAGAAGGAAAGATCGGTGATGTTCGCGCCTGCTTCATCCCCGGACTTGGTGGCGCGACCCGCGAGATCATCACACGGTACGATGAAGACAATCTCACCTATGCCTATACGATCGAAGAAGGCATGCCTCCCTTTGTGACCTCGAACGAGGCAGCGTGGAGCGTCGCACCGATCGACGAGAACACTTCGGAAGTCACGGTATCGATCGTCTTCGAGACCGCGCCAGGCGTGCCGCCGCAGGCCGTCGCCTTCGCACGGACGAGCTTCTTCATGTTCGCCGGGTTCGGGATCGAAGATCTCAAATACTTCCTTGAGAACGGCGAGCCCTACGCACGTCAGTTCCCGTCCTAAGGTTGATCGCAAAGGTGCTGCACATGTTTAGATTCAAGTCACTGTTGATGGCACTTTGCGTGGCAGCGCCTCTCTTTGCCGTGGCACCGATCGGTGCCACGGCGCAAGCCGCATCGGAGGTGGTCACGCTGACAACCGACGATAGTGCCGTCGAGGCCCGGATCATACGCCAGGCTGATATGCCCGGCGCTGCGCTGATTGTGGGGCTTCACGGCTACGGGATGGATGCCAGGCAGATTGAAACCCTTGTCAACGTCGAACCCCAAGCGGATCACGCGTTTGCTGCGCTCCAGGCGCCTGTTCCCGTAGAGGGCGGAGGCGGAGCGTGGTACCCGGTGGACGACAGCGCAGGCTCCGTCGCGGTAAATCCGGACAATGTGCGTTTGAGCGCTGATTGGATTGCCAGCGCGACCGCTGCCCTGGTTGCGAAAACGGGCGCAGACCCGGCGAAAATCTACATCGTCGGCTTTAGCCAGGGCGCGTCCATGGCGCTTGGTCTTGCGTTGACCCACCCCGATCTCGCGGCGGGGTATATCGCCTTCGCAGGTGGTTTGCCGCCCGAGGTTCGCGCCGAAGATTGGACCGTCGAAGGCGGCGCGCCCGTTCTTTTGGGCTACGGCACACGCGACGCGCGCTTTAGTACCGAGGAACTGGACGCAACAGTCGCCACGCTTTCAGATGCTGGATTATCCGTTCAACTTGAAACTTTCCCGGTCCCCCATGTCGTCAGCGGGGCCGGACGCCGCACTATTGCCGCCTGGATAGACGACCGGATCGCGGGTTTGCCTGTATCACAGTCCCGACCCCTTCCGATTGCGGTCACGGCGGCTCCGGACACCGGCGCTGAGCCGGATACCGTGATTGCCGAAGCTTTGGCCGCGGCTGAGGCGCGAGGCGGCTATTTCGGGAACCCCGACGGCGATCTCGTGATCTACAAATTCTTCGACTTCAACTGCTCGATCTGCCGCATCGCGCACCGTCAGATGGACCGGTTCTTGTCGCAGATGCCCGAGAATACGCGGGTGGTCGCAGTGGACGTTCCGTTGATTGGTCCCGGATCGCGCGAAACCGCAGCTTTGACGTTCTCGATCGCAAAGCCGGAAGACTACAATCGTGCCTACCACGCGCTCATGGATGGCCGGGGCCAGATGACGGGAGCCCGCGCGCTCCGCGAGCTTGAAGATCTCGGGATCGCTGTCGGGATTGCGGATACCGAGGCTGCAATCGACACGTACCAAAACAACATGCGGGTCAACACAGCAGCAATGCGCGCGCTTGGTCTCGCGGGGACGCCCGGCTTCTTCGTCCGTCTGCCGGATGGCCGCGAACAGATGTTTACCGGCTGGGACGCGCAGGCAATTGCGTCCTTCGTTGGTGTCCCCCTGAGATAACCCCAGACAGTTCCCGGAGGCCCCAGAAATGACCAACGCCCTGTATTTCAAAACAGATGACCTGGGTGCCGTGCAGACGCTCTTGTCTCAAGTCCGTCAACGCACGACAGTGTTGGCTGATCCGCTCTCTGCCGAAGATGCCATGCTGCAGTCCATGGAAGACGCCAGCCCCGCCAAGTGGCATTTGGCCCATACCACTTGGTTCTTTGAGGAATTCATCCTTCGGCCGACCATCAAAGACTACGTCTCCCCAGACGACCGTTTCGCGTTCCTTTTCAATTCCTATTACGTGCAGGCGGGCCCACGACACGCCCGTGACAAACGCGGTCTGATTTCGCGCCCTTCCTTGCAGGACGTTCACGCTTATCGAGCCCATGTCGATGCGTCGCTCGACAGGCTCCTCGCCTCAGAACGGGATGACCTGCCCGAGATTGCCGCGTTGGTAGAGCTTGGGTGCCACCACGAGATGCAGCACCAGGAGTTGCTGGTGACAGATCTGCTGCACGGCTTTTCGTATAACCCTTTGATGCCGTTCTATCGCCCACCGGAACCGCTCCAGGTGATCCAAGCGCCGGACCTGGGCTTCGTTAGTCATCCAGGGGGTCTTGTAGAGATCGGCTACTCTGGTGATGCATTTCACTACGACTGTGAAAGCCCCCGCCATCCGACGCACCTGGCCCCATATGCGCTGGCAAATCGCCCGGTCACAAACAGGGACTGGATCGCCTTCATCGAGGACGGGGGTTACGACACACAAACCCTGTGGTTGTCCGACGGCTGGACAACGCGTTTGCGCGAAGGGTGGGACGCGCCGCTTTACTGGTGGCGACAGGATGATGAGTGGTGGTCGTTCACCTTGCGTGGCGCACAACCCGTCGCTCTAGAAGCCCCGGTCGTTCACGTCAGTTACTACGAGGCTGATGCCTTCGCGCATTGGGCGGGCGCTCGGCTTCCGACGGAGACAGAACACGAGGTGGCATTCCGCAGTCGGCCTATCGAGGGCAACTTCGCGGACACCAACGCTTTCCGCCCGTTGCCTGGCGAAGGCGCCTGGGGCGACGTCTGGGAATGGACGCAGAGCCCCTACACCCCGTACCCCGGGTTCCGCGCCCCTACCGGCGCTATCGGCGAGTACAACGGCAAGTTTATGGTCAACCAGTTCGTGTTGCGGGGCGGATCTTGCGCGACACCGCAGGCGCAGATGCGGCCCACATACCGGACATTCTTCTACCCGCATCAACGCTGGCAGATGCTTGGGCTTCGACTGGCGAAGGACATTGCTTGATGGACAAGCCGGTTGTCACGAACCACGCGCTCCTGTCGGCAGCGCTCCATGGTTTGCAAAGGGATCAGAAGACACTGCCGAGCAAGTGGTTCTATGACCTGGAGGGCAGCCGTCTTTTCGAAGAAATCACGCGGCTTCCAGAGTATTATCCGAGCCGTACCGAAACGCAGATACTGAGGTCTTACGCGCGGGAGCTTTCGGCAACCATGCCCGCGGGCGGGGCGCTTGTCGAACTCGGCAGCGGCGCGAGTGTTAAGACCCGTTTGATACTAGATGCTGCGAGGCACATCAGATTCTATGTGCCGGTCGACATCGCAGACGATTTCCTTCAAGCAGCGGCCTCTCGTTTGGTGGTGGATTATCCACTCCTGACGGTACAACCGGTCGTCGCTGATTTCA
>CAWUIX010000173.1:0-5626 GCA_963922395.1 uncultured Rhodobacterales bacterium
GGCGGCACGCGATCCCGCGGTGATGGAGCGGATCGAGACGTTCATTGTGACCACCGGAATGACGCCGAGCCCGTTTGACTGCTGGCTGGCGGAGCGGGGGCTTCTGACCTTTCCCTTGCGGTTCGATCGCGCGGAGGCGAATGCGGCACGCCTTGCCGATTTTCTTGGACAGCATCCATTGGTGTCGACGGTGCTTTATCCTACGCGCGCTGGCCATCCTGATGAGGCCAATGCCTCAAAGCTTCTGGGGGAGCGCGGATCGCATATGGTGAGTTTCGCGCTGTCGGGCGACCGCCATCAGGCCAATGCGTTTTCAGGCGCGCTTGCTGATATCCCTTTCGCACCCACGTTGGGGGATGTGACGACGACGTTCAGCCATCCGGCGACCTCGTCCCATCGCGGTCTTACCGTCGAAGAGCGCGCGCAGATTGGCATAACCGAGACGTTCTTCCGGGTTTCCGTCGGGTGCGAAGAGCCGGAACCACTTCTATCCGTTTTCGAGACGGCTCTGGGGGAACTCAGCGAATCTTGAGCCCGTCGTCGAGCACGCGGATGATATCGAAGTCGAGTGTCGGGCAAAGCGTACGGACTTCGCGCCGGACCATCGTGGGGTTTGGCAGGTTCCGTGTAAGGGCCCGATAGGCACCGCCGAAGTCCAGTGCGGCAAGGCGAAACGCGACGTCGATGCAATCGAACGAGGGCGTCAGAACGGGCGAAACCACAAGGTCCGGCCTTTCTGTGGCCAGGGTGCCTTCTGACAAAAGGTCTATATCCGAGAAGGTTACACCGCGATGTACAGGCAGCGAACCAAAGCTCTTTCGCCACAGCTCCAAATCCCCGATCGCAAGAATTCTGTGCTCATGCCCAGTTGAGACATGAGTCGATGTTTCCGCTTCAAAAATTTTCCCCGTCGAGATCTTCATTCGGCTTCCCGTCCGTATGTCTTCCCGTGTTCCGAAAAAAGTGCGGCCCGAGCCCGAGCGCGCAGTTACCCCGTATGACACACCTTCCACGGAAGTTTTGCAGACTTATGTCATACACGTCTAGGGTGTATTTTAACTTTTTGTAACCCGGTTTGGGTGATTGAGTTGCCTCTGCCCGCGCCTTGGCCTAGCAGTCCGACGGCAGAGGAGGGAGGTCGGACGTGTCGAACGAAGCAATTCAATCGCTTCTGGATGCGGCGCCGTTGCCTCAGATCGTCATCTCTGCGCAGGAACGCATTGTCGCTTCGAATGCCCCGGCGCAGGATCTTCTGGGTCAGGCAATATTCAACCGTCACTATATTACGGCTCTAAGACAACCGAATCTCCTCGACTGTATCGAACGGGTTTTGTCGGGTTCGGAGATGCGTGCCGAGACCACTTACCTGGCAACACGGGCGTCTCGGGACACCACCTATCGGGCGATCGCTGCGCGCATCGAAACGGACCCAGGTCCGGCCCTTTTGGTCAGTTTCATAGACGTTACCGAGTTGCAGGAAGCCGGTCAGATGCGCCGGGATTTTGTGGCAAATGTCAGCCATGAACTTCGGACCCCGCTCACCGCGCTTCTTGGCTTTATCGAGACGCTGCGAGGCGCGGCAAAGGACGACCCGAACGCCCGGGACCGGTTCCTGGAGATCATGGAACGCGAGGCCAGCCGTATGAACCGTCTTGTACGTGATCTGCTGTCCCTCAGCCGCGTTGAGGCCGAAGAGCGGATGCGCCCATCAGAGACCTCGGATTTTGCGGCGATCTTGCGCTCGAGCGTGTCTTCATTGCGGCCGATGGCCGATCAGTCGGGCGTCGTAGTGAACATGACCGGTGCAGATGGGAGTGTGGAGGTGCGCGGTGATCCCGATCAACTCGCGCAGATCACCTCGAACCTGATTGAGAATGCCATCAAATACGGGGCGTCCGGCGGGCGCGTGGATGTGAGCCTGTCCGAAGCGGCGAATGTCGCGTCCGTGAGAGGCATGGCGGTGACTTTGGTCGTGCAGGATCACGGAGACGGGTTTGATCCGGTTCACGTTCCACGCCTGACAGAGCGGTTCTATCGTGTCGACAGCCACCGGTCGCGCGAGATGGGCGGCACGGGTCTTGGGCTGGCGATCGTGAAGCATATCGTGAACCGGCATCGCGGCCGCCTTCGGATTGAGAGCGAAACTGGTAGGGGTGCACAGTTCACGGTGATCCTTCCCGTCGCTTAAGCACCTGACCACGGATCACTTCATCTTTCCTCAACCCATCGTACGCTAGTCTTCGCCAGGACTGTCTTTGGCTGTTCAAGGTGAGCCTTTTGGTCACCTGGGCCAGGTGTATGGGAGCAAGGCATGCGTTTCATCGCCCTTCGTGAAGCGATTTTTGCGACTGTCGTTGTCTTTTCCACGGCTATTCCAGCGTCGGCCCGGGATGGGATCTCTGTCGCCGGTTCCTCGACGGTTTTGCCCTATGCAACCATTGTCGCCGATATGTTCGCTGAACAGACTGGCCACCCCATACCGACTGTGGACTCGGGCGGGTCCGGCCACGGTTTGAACTTGTTTTGCCGGGGTGTCGGACCCGATACGATTGATATTGCGAACGCGTCCAGACCCATTCGGACAGATGAGGTGAAACGTTGCGCTGCCGCGGGCGTCTCGGAAATCATCGAAGTTCGGTTCGGGTTTGACGGCATTGTCTTTGCCAGCAGTATCGATGGACCGGCCTTTACTGCGTTCGAGCTTGAGCATTGGTACAAGGCGATGGTCAGAGAGATCGTTAAGGACGGTGCGCTTGTCCCCAACCCGTTTCGAAACTGGCGGGATGTGGATCCCGGACTGCCGGATGCAGCCATCCATGCCTTTATCCCCGGCGAGTTCCACGGAACCCGGGACGTATTCGACGAACGGGTTATCCTTCAAGGATGCAAGATAGCCGGGGCCTATCAAGAATTGCTCGACGCGGGTCTGAGTAAGGATGCCGCAAAGACGGCATGTACGAAGCTTCGGACCGACGGTCGGGCCGAGGAGATCGACAAGGATTACACCGAAACTCTGGCGCTTATTGATCGAAATCCCGACGGCGTCGGGGTCTTTGGCCTCGCCTTTTATGAGAACAACCAGGACAAGCTCAAAGTCGCGGAAATTGGTGGGGTAATCCCGACCGCAGACACGATCGCCACCGGACAGTATCCTGTCTCTCGCCCGTTATTTTTCTATGTGAAACGAGCGCATTACGACCTCGTGCCAGGGTTGAAGGACTATGTCCGTCTGTTTGTCTCCGATGAGATCGCCGGGCCAAGGGGGCCCTTACCTGTCTTCGGCCTGGTGCCTGATCCGGCGCTGAAGGAGACACAAGCGCGCATTGAGCGCGAACAAACCCTAGATGCCTTCTGACCCGCGTGATGACCGGTCTGCATGGGGCACATAGCCGCCATGCCGGACGCCTCACGCGTTGGACTTTTACGTCATAAGCCGTTACCTATGCCTCGATTTATGAGGAATGACGATGGCTTCCAGGGACCTCACCATCCCCGATCAGCGGCACCCCGAAAAGGCTCACCGGGCCGATAACCCGCAGCCCAAAAAACCCGATTGGATTCGGGTGAAAGCGCCGGTTTCAGAAGGGTATAAGAAGACCCGCGATATCATGCGGGACAACCGTCTGGTGACCGTCTGCGAAGAGGCCGGGTGCCCGAACGTCGGCGAGTGCTGGAGCCAGGGTCACGCGACCATGATGATCATGGGCGAGATCTGTACGCGGGGCTGCACGTTCTGCAACATCGCGACGGGCCGTCCGGATGCGCTTGATGTCTTTGAGCCGGGCCGCGTCGCCCATGCGGTAGAAACGCTCGGCCTGAACCACGTTGTCATCACCTCAGTTGATCGCGACGACCTCGAAGACGGGGGCGCGGACCATTTTGCGCAGACCATCCGTGCCATTCGTCATCGCTCTCCCGACACCACAATCGAGATCCTCACACCCGATTTTCTGAAGTGTACACCGGAGGTCCTTGAGACCGTCGTCGAAGCGCGGCCCGATGTCTTCAACCATAACCTCGAAACGGTACCGGGACTTTACCCCGAAGTGCGCCCCGGTGCGCGCTACTTCCACAGCCTGCGCCTCCTCCAGCGTGTGAAGGAGCTGGACCCGGCGATGTTCACCAAATCGGGGATCATGGTGGGGCTGGGCGAAGATCGGCAAGCGGTCCTTCAGGTGATGGACGACATGCGGGCGGCCGACATCGATTTTCTGACGATAGGTCAATACCTTCAGCCGACGCCGAAGCACCATGCCGTGGACCGTTTTGTGACGCCCGACGAGTTCAAAGCTTACGAGAAAGCGGCCTTTGGCAAAGGCTTTCTGATGGTCTCGGCGACGCCGCTGACGCGATCCTCCTACCATGCCGGAGACGACTTTGCGCGGCTGCGCGCAGCGCGTTTGAAGAAGCTCGAACAGGCCTAAATCGGTCGTCCGGGCGCTGGCTTAACTTAGTCGCCGAGGGGCCCCTGAGGGCCTGCACAAGCCGTACACAGGATGTACACCGCCTGTGCAGAAATCGGCTTACATCGCGCTTCTGGCGTTTTGTTAACGTTTGGCCGGCGAAAGCCCCAGAAGGTTAATGAACCATTGCGCTCTGCCGGATCTCACCAACGCATTTGGCGATTTCTGAGAGGTGCCGCTCATCTGTTCCACAGCATCCACCGATGATGTCAGCCTTCGGCAAAGCGCGGGCGACCTCGCCCATTTGCTGGCCGAGCTCCACCGGATCGCCGTCTTCGAGATGGCCGAGCTTGCACAGCGCGACCTGTTCCATCTTGACCGCGTTGGGGCGGATATAGCGGATCCGATCGAGCCAAGGGCCTGCATCGGCGAGCGAGTCGTTGAACTCCAGAGGATGTGCGCAATTCGTGCCGAACCAGGCTGCGCCCCCGTTCGTCTCTGCGTCGATGGCTTCGACGGCTTCGCGCAGTGAGGGGCCGGACCGCAATCGGCCTTCGGTTGTTAAGGTCAAGCTGACGCCCATAGGCAGGTCGAGGGCGTTGGCCGCGCGGATTACGCCGACGGCCTCTGGGATGTTGTTGAAGGTGACGGCCGTGGCCATGTCCGCGGCGGTTTCCTTGACAGTCGCGAGTTGGGTCGTGTGATACTCTTCCGCCTCATCCGCGGTGATCGCGCCGCCGGTGCCATAGGCGTCGCCGCGGGGGCCTACTGCGGCCACGATGTAGACGTCGGAGACGCGGTCCGCGTATTCACGGCGGATGCCGTCCAGGAATTCGATGGTACGGTGCTGCATCCTGGCGAGACCTTCGGGTGAGTACCCGATCTTCGCGGCCCAATCGGGGCTTGCACGGTAGTCGTGGCTGGCCATGAGCATGCCCGTGTCGTGGGCTGCGGCCACATCCATGTAGCGGCGAAACATGTCGGTGATGACCTGATGCGCCTCTGGGTCGTCCAGAAGCGGGAACATCGCAAATTCAGGGAGTTCGAAGCCCCATTTGTAAAGAACCTCGGTCTCGGTTCCGGCTTCGGTCAAATAGATTTTGCCATCCCGGCGTGGCGGAAAGTCCCGTGCCATGATGTGTGTCCCCCTTCAATTGGGGAGGAGGCTAGCAGGAATGGAGCGGGTTGTCTCACTCGGCCGGTGGAACGGCTTTCAGATAGGC
>CAWUIX010000174.1:0-5623 GCA_963922395.1 uncultured Rhodobacterales bacterium
AGCTTCATTCGCTGACGCCGATCCTTGCGGTTCTTCTGGACCGCGGGCTGAAGGTTGCACTTGTCACCGACGGTCGGATGTCCGGTGCTTCCGGCAAGGTGCCCGCCGCGATCCATGTGAGCCCCGAGGCCGCAAAAGGCGGCGCCATCGCAAAGCTGCAAGACGGCGATCTGGTTCGGGTGGACGCCATGGCCGGAACACTTGAGGTGCTGGAAGATGGGTTTGACGCACGGACGCCTGTCGAGGTGGATCTGAGCGGAAACGAGTTTGGAATCGGGCGCGAGATGTTTGCCATGTTCCGCCAGAACTGTGGGCTTGCCGCAGATGGCGCGGGCGTCGCGGTCCGCTAGAGGAGAGCAGATATGACCCCTGAAGACGCGAGCGCCCGGTCGCTTGAGATCTGTACGCTTGCCCCCGTGATCCCGGTCCTGGTGATCGACGACGCCTCTAAGGCACCTGGTCTTGCTGAAGCTCTGGTTTCGGGCGGGCTGCCGGCGCTTGAAGTGACGCTCCGGACGCCAGCAGCCCTTGAGGCCATTCGCGAGATGGCGCGGGTCGAAGGCGGCGTTGTCGGGGCCGGAACATTGCTGACGCCCGAGGACGTTAAGGCGGCGAAAGACGCAGGCGCGCTCTTCGGTGTATCCCCCGGTGCGACGGACCGTTTGCTTGATGCCTGCGAAGATGCCGAGCTTCCTCTTCTCCCTGGTGCTGCGACGGCAACCGAGGCCATGCGCCTTCTGGAGCGCGGCTATAGCGTTCAGAAGTTCTTTCCGGCCGAGGCATCCGGCGGTGCCCCAGCCCTTAAGGCGATCGGCGCGCCCCTGCCCCAGATCACGTTTTGCCCGACCGGCGGGATCAACCTGACGAACGCAAAGGACTACCTGTCGCTGTCCAACACACGCTGTGTCGGTGGATCCTGGGTTGCGCCCAAGGACAAGGTCACGTCCGAGGATTGGGCGGCAATCGAAGCACTCGCGCGGGAAGCTGCTGCGTTGTAATCGCTCGGATTTAGCCGTCGTGACGCGCGCGGCGTCCGCCCCGACGTCCGGTGCGTTCGGGTGCCTCTAAGCCTTCGCGCAAGACCTGTGTCATCGGGTGATCCTGCGGCTCATCAGCGTAGCGTTCCAGAAGGCTTCGGATCCGGTCTTTCGGGTCCGCATCCGCAGGCACATCAATGGCCCAATCGAGAAAGATCGACCGGCATTCCGGCAGGCTGATCCCTTCGATCCGATAGGCCTCGCGCATAAGGTTCTTTGGATCAAGCGCGTCGCGTTCACGTGTCGGCATCTGTCACGCCATCCTTTAACAGAATGCGGTCAATCACATCGCCGGCCCTATTGGCGGCGTCCTGAACCGCGTTTTCGAGCGCGGCCATATCCTTCATGCCCGTTTCGCGCAACAAAAACGCGCGTCCGCCCGCACCGACGGCTTCCGGATCGAAGGCGCCAGAGGTCATGAGGCGTTGGGCGGATTGTATCTGCCAGAAGAGAGTTTGGGCGTCGTGCAGGGCCCGAAGGTCCCGGTCTTCCACACTTAGAGGACCGGCCCCGCACTTGAGTTGTTCCGAAGTGCGGCGGTGGTTTTGCCCGGCGAGAAGAGCGCCACATTGAGCGATCAGAGCGATATCCTGAAGACGACCGCGCCCCCGTTTTGCGTCCCACAGATCCCCGGGCTGCGCCTCGGACAGGCGCCGGCGCATCTCATATACGTCCTGTAGTGTTTTGTTTCTACTTCGCTTTTCAGACAGAAGGCCTTGGCGAAACGCCTCCACATCCCCACCAATCTCACCGGACCCGGCCACCGGCCGTGCACGGGTCAAGGCGAGGTGCTCCCAGGTCCAGGCCTCGTTTTCCTGATAGGTCCGGAACGCCTCAAGACTGGTGGCGACAGGACCCTGACGCCCTGACGGACGCAGTCGCATGTCGGCCTCGTAAAGGCGTCCCGGTCCCATTTGTGCCGTCAACGCCGTAACCAAAGCCTGCGTTAGCCGAGCATAGTAGGCCCGTGCGGCCAGGGGGCGACGGCCCTCTGATGCTTCTACACCCGCGGCGTCATAGATTACGATGAGGTCGAGATCGGAGGTCGCTGTCAATTGCTCGGCCCCGAGCGACCCCATCCCGAGAATCGCCGCGCCCCGTCCGGGAGGGTCCCCGTGTTTTCGTGCAAAATCTGCGACAACTGCGGGCCATAGCGCGCGAAGGACCGCGTCAGCGAGGTTGGCGTATTGTACGCCTGCCGTGGCCCCGTCGATTAAGCCGCGCAGATGATGGACCCCAATGCGGAAATGCCAGTCATTGCGCCAACGGCGCACGGTCAGAAGTTGTGCCTCGTAGTCCCCTTCATCGACGGCAAGCTGCGTCGTCAGATCTTGGGTGAGCTGGTCTTTGCCGGGCCAAGGCTCAAAGAATCCCCCACCGATGACCGCATCGAAGACAGCGGAATGGCGCGACAGGTAGTCGGCCAGGTCCGGGCTGGTGGACGCTATATCGACGATCAGGTCGATGAGTTGAGGGTTCGCATCAAAGAGCGAAAAGAGTTGAACTCCGGCGGGCAAGCCTTTGAGAAAGCTGTCTATATGGCGCAGCGCTTCGTCTGGATGAGCTGCACGTTCAAGCCGGGAAAGGATTTCGGGCTTTACCCGCTCAAAGATCTCGGCGGCGCGTGCGCTGCGCAAGGCGGGGTAGCTTGGCCACTGCGCGACGATATCGGCCGACGCGTCGCTGATTTCAGGCGCCGGTTTCGCCTCACCGGGGGCGAAGAACCCTTCCGTCAGGTGATGGACACGATCAAGACGCTCGCGAATGGACCGGCGCAGGTCCTCTTCGTCCGTGTCCATCAGACAGGCGAGACGCGCGAAACCCTCGGCATTCGCGGGCAGGTCGTGGGTCTGCTGATCATTCATCATCTGCAAGCGATGCTCGATTTCGCGATGAATGCGATAGTCCTCGATCAGGGTATCGGCTTCGTCCGCCCATCCTTTTTCGGCCAGAGCCTTCAGTGCCGCGACCGTTCCACGCTGGCGCAATTCGGGGTCGCGCCCGCCTGCGATCAGTTGCCGGGTTTGAGTGTAGAATTCAATCTCCCGGATACCGCCGGGCCCCAGTTTCAGGTTGAACCCTTCGAGCGCTCGGCGGGCCGGTGCTTTGTGCTCACGGATCTTCAGGCGCATGTCGTGGGCGTCCTGGATCGCGGCGTAGTCCAGATGACGACGCCAGACGAAGGGGCGCAAATGCTCGAGGAACCGCGCGCCGGCTTCGACATCACCGGCTGCGGGCCGGGCCTTTATATAGGCGGCGCGCTCCCACGCCCGCCCCACGCTTTCATAGTAACGCTCGGCGGCTTCCATGGAGAGGCAAACCGGCGTCACCGCCGGGTCGGGCCGAAGCCTGAGATCGGTGCGAAACACATACCCTTCCGCCGTCACATCAGAGAGAAGCACGGTCATGCGGCGGGTGGCTCGGATCAGGGAGGCACGCACTTCCCCCAGATCGTGTCGCGCGAATCGCGTCTCATCGAACAGAACAATCAGGTCGATATCGGAGGAATAGTTGAGTTCATGCGCGCCCATCTTTCCCATGGCCAGGGCGACCAACCCTGCCCCCCTTCGCCCGTCGTCCTCGGTCGTTCCGGGCAACTTGCCGCGCCGGACCTCAATCCCGACGGCATGGGTCAGGGCCAAATGGGTGGCGCGGTCCGCGAGCTCGGTCAGGGTTTCCGTCACGGTTTCGAGCGGCCACACCCCCGCGAGATCAGCCAGCGCGGATAGGAGCGCGATGCGGCGTTTGACTTCGCGCATAGGGCTGGCGGGGTCGGTTTCGGAGACGGCTGACAGCCTATCGAGTTCAGCAGCGACCGCAGTTTCCGGTTCCATCTCCAATGCTGCTCGCAGCCAATCGGCCTCCCGCACCGCCAAACCATGGAGATAGGGGCTGCTTCCGGCGGCGCCCGCGATCACGCTCTGAAGAGTCCCATTCAGACCGACGTAGAGTGCGGCCACCTCTTGCCCCAGATCAGGGACGTAAGGGCGTGGTACACGGGTGATCCGTTCCGCAAAGCTCATGGGGCGAGGTAAGACCCGGCATGCACGGTTGGTCAACCGCTTGCCGGTCCGCGCGGGATCGGCGAGGGTCGCGCGAGACAGGAGATGAGGCATGAGCAAGAGCCTGAAACGGGTGCGCGCCGCGCTGGAAGCGGCAGGTCTGGACGTTGAAATCCGCGAAATGGCGGAGGGAACGCGCACGGCGGAAGCCGCTGCATCAGCAGTGGGATGCGCGGTGGATCAGATCGCGAAATCGATCATCTTCCGGGACTCGGCTGCGGACGGGATTGTGCTCTTCATCACCGCAGGAGGAAATCAGATCGACCCGTCCCGCGCGGCAGAGGTCGCAGGGACGCCCCTGGAGCGGGCGGATGCGGGCCACGTGCGGAAGGTCACCGGCTTCGCCATTGGCGGCGTGGCCCCGATCGGGCATCTGAATCCCCCTGTGGCCTATTTCGATCCAAGGCTGTTGGAGTTCGACACTGTCTGGGCGGCTGCGGGGACACCGAACCATGTTTTTGCCTGCGAACCCGGCAAGCTTTGCGAGATTTCGAACGCGCAACAATCTGAATTCACTACGCTTTCCGGAGAAATGTAAAAAAGTTTTACATCCACCCTTGAAGGCAGGCTCAAACGCTCCGATATCGGGGATGTAAAACGGATTTACATCAACCCGCTTAGGAGAGCACAGAAAATGACAGCGATCACCGCACACGAAAGTCCTGCCGGCCAGAACTGGTTCCGGCGCAGCGAGGCCTGGCTTGACGCCCGCGGCAAGGGCGCGTGGATCATTGCGATGATCCTCGGGTTCATTGTCTTCTGGCCGATTGGCCTTGCCCTTCTTGGCTACATGATCTGGAGCAATCGTATGTTCAACGGAAGCTGCACGCGACGCGTGCGTCACGGCCACATGGCCATGAAACCCTCGGGCAACACGGCGTTCGACGCTTACAAGGCGGAAACTCTGCGCCGCCTCGAAGATGAACAGGACGCGTTCGAGAAGTTTCTGAACCGTCTGCGCGAAGCCAAGGATAAGGCCGAGTTCGACCAGTTCATGGAAGAACGCGCAAAGGCCCCGAAAGGAGACGAGACGGCGTCTGACGCTTAACGTACCCTGGACGTCCCTCGTGTCCGCCGGCGATCTTTCACCCCATAGGATCGCCGGCCCACTTGCACCTAACGGCCCACATGTCTCTGAAGGAAAGACGAAACCGATGACTGTGACTGACCCTTATCCCGGACTGCCTGACCCGAGCGCGCGCCCGGAGTTCTATGACGGTGTCCCGTTCAAGCGAGGGATCGCCTGGCTGATCGACGCGGTGGTGGTCGGGCTTCTGACCGGGCTTGTTGTTCTCTTCACCGCCTTTCTGGCCACCTTCGTCATTGCGTTTGTGGTACTGGTTGTCAGCTTCCTTTACCGCTGGGTGACGATTGCAAATGGCAGCGCCACCTTGGGTATGCGGATCATGTCGATCGAGCTTCGCACCCGCTATGGCGAGCGTTTTGACAGTGGAATGGCTCTATTGCACACCCTTGGTTACACCGTCTCGGTCGCCTTCTTTCCCGCACAGCTTGTCTCGATCG
>CAWUIX010000175.1:0-5615 GCA_963922395.1 uncultured Rhodobacterales bacterium
CTTCCAATCATCACCCAGGCGCAAGATACGCTCCTTGCCTCCGGCACCTATCACCTCCTGTTCGGCGCAGATGGCGCGCTTGTCGCCGCGGGCGGCTGGACCATCGCCGCACCTGGCACCGGCACGGTGACCAAGGGCCGCGTCCACATTCGCCACGTGGCCGTTCACCCGAAAAGCGCAGGGCAGGGGGCAGGCCGCCGCCTCCTGACGATCCTCCTCGATGAAGCGCGCGCTTCGGGACACTGCGAAGCCGAAGCCCTCTCCACACTCTACGCCGTCCCGTTCTACGCCCGGATGGGTTTTCAGGAGGTCGAGGCGCTCGAGGTCGCATACACCGAAACCGCGCGCCTTCCTTCTGTGCGTATGCTCGCGCCCCTCTGACCACCTGTCCGGTTCCCATGGCTCCGGCCCTGCGGTAGGTCTTTTCCCATGACGGGGGACACCACATGACGCTCGGGGCGGCCCTCGCCGTTCTCACGGCGATCCTCTTGCCGTTGGCCATTGCCGTGGCGAGCTGGCGCGCGGTGGCCACGGCCCGCACCCCGCAAGGTGCCGTGGGTTGGGTCGTTTTCCTCGTCTCCGCGCCCTGGTTCGCCCTCCCGGCCTATGTGCTCTTCGGGCAAAGCAAATTCCGCGGATATCTGGTCGCCCGGCGTGAAAGCCAGATGGTCGTGGATCGGATCCAGGACTTCGCCAAGGCGCACCGACCCACAACACCGCCCGACCCCCGCGTCCGCGCGTTCGAAGAGATCGCGGGCCTTCCCGCAGTGGGCGGCAACGCGCTCGAGCTTCTGATCGATGGTGAGGAGACCTTCGACGCGATCCTCGCAGCGATTGACGCCGCAGAGACCTACCTCCTGATCCAGTTCTACATCGTCCGTGCCGACACCATCGGCAACACGTTCGCGGACCACCTCAAGGCTGCGGCCGCCCGTGGTGTCAGCGTCCGCATGATCATCGATGGCGTCGGAAGCTACACCTTACCCACCAGCTACCGCGAGGATCTTCTGGCCGGAGGCGTCCAGATCCTCGACCCAAGTTCGGCGCGCGGGCCAACCTCTCGCTTGCAGATCAACTTCCGCAACCACCGAAAAACGGTGATCGCCGACGGCAAGATCGGCTTCCTCGGCGGCCACAACGTCGGGGACGAGTACCTCGGCAAGGACCCGGAGCTTGGCCGCTGGCGGGATACCCACGTCGCGATCCGGGGCCCCATCGTCCAGCAATTACAGCTTGTCTTCGCCGAGGACTGGCACTGGGCCACGGGCGAAACGCTGGAACCCCACCTGAACTGGGCGCCCGAACCCGCGGTGGAGGACACCACCGCTCTCATCGTCGCAACCGGCCCCGGTGACCCGATGGACACCGGCAGCCTCCTCTTCTTCTCCGCAATCGCAGGGGCCCGCCGCCGTGTCTGGTTGGCATCCCCTTACTTTGTGCCTGATGCCGACGTGCTCGCGGCCCTCAAATTCGCCGCCCTCCAGGGCATCGATGCCCGCCTCCTCGTCCCCGACGCAATCGACCACTACCTCCCCTGGCTCGCGGCCCACGCTTATTTCGACGAGGTCCGCGATGCTGGCGTCGAGATTTACCGCTACACCGGCGGCTTCATGCACCAGAAGGTCTTCCTCGTAGACGATGAAATCACAGGTCTAGGCACCACGAATCTCGACAACCGCTCATTCCGCCTGAACTTTGAGGCGATGGCCGTGTCCTTCAACGCGGATCTCGCCGCGCGTGTTGAAGACATGCTCACTGATGACTTTGGGGAGGCGCGGCTCATGACCGAAACGCTCTCTGCGCAAAGCTGGAAACTCCGCCTCGGTGCCCCCGCCGCACGCCTCCTGGCGCCGCTCCTCTGATGCGCCTCAGGATCGCCAGCTACAACATCCACAAGGCCGTCGGCCTCGATCAGCGGCGCGATCCCGCCCGCGTCCTTGAAACCCTTCTCGACATCGACGCCGATGTGGTCGTCCTGCAAGAGGCGGATCGCCGCCTGGGGCCCCGGCCGTCGGCGCTCCCAAAGTTTCTGATATCGCAGGAGACCGACTATCGCGTCGCTGATCTCGCCCGAACCGATGTCAGCCTCGGCTGGCACGGAAACGCGATTCTCTACAAATCCGGGTTAGATGTCGAACGCATCCTCCACATCGATCTGCCGGGCCTCGAACCGCGTGGGGCTGTGCTGATCGAAATCGACGACGGCCCAACCATCGTTGGAACGCACCTGGGTCTCTTGCGCCCCTGGCGGATCCGTCAGCAGCGCGCCATTCGCGACGCTCTTGGGGACGCGGTCAAACGAACCGTCGTGGCAGGCGACTTCAACGAATGGTCCCCACGCACGGGATTTGAGCCCTGGGACGGGTATCTGAGCGTGGTAACGCCGGGGCGCACGTTCCATACCGCTAGACCTCTGGCACCGCTCGATCGGTTCGCCCTTGGCCGCAAGATCAAGGCCCGCGGCCACGGAGTTCAAACGACGGGACCGGCGCGCGTGGCCTCCGATCACTTGCCGGTCTGGATAGATGTAGAATTCGACGATTAATCGGTGCCGCCCTTTCCAGACCGGCCTCCCGCGCTACCTAACAATCATGCGTACCGAGGTCATATCCCTTCGGACCGCGATTGACGCGGACATCACCGCCATTGATCGGCTCTTGGCGCAAAGCTACGCACGTCTTCTGAAAGACAGTTACCCACCCTCCGTGCAGGTGACGGCGATCCCGATCATCAGCCGGGCCCCCCCAGCCTTGATCACGGGTGGCAGCTATTACGTGGCCGTCACCCAGGAAGACGAGATTGTCGGGGCAGGGGGCTGGACCCGCTCGATCAAGGGCGGCGGCGTCGCCGATGTGCGCCACCTCGTCACCCACCACGCCCACACGCGCCGCGGCATCGCACGCCGGATCATGATGGGCGTGTTCTCCGAGGCCCGGCAGGCCGGGGTCCGCCAGCTTGACTGCCTATCCACACGGATGGCGGTACCGTTCTACGAATCCATGGGCTTCATGGTCGAAGGCGCGGTCACCGTGGGACTGCGCCCCGGGATCGACTTCCCCGCAATTCGCATGGTCCGCGACCTCTGATCCACAAGGTCAGGACCAGCTAATTTCCTCACGTTGAACAGCGAGACATTCGGCTTTGTCGCGTGCACGGCCAAAAGAAAAGGGCCGGTGTCTCCACCGGCCCACACTCACCAAACTGGATTGAGTCGCTATTCCTGATTGCCCAGGAACATCAGCAGGAACTGGAACATGTTCAGGAAGCTGATGTAGAGGCTCAGCGCGCCATCATAGGCCGCCTTGTCCAACCATTCCTGATCCCCATGCACAGCGTGCTGGATGTAGGTGTTCTTGATGTCCTGCGTGTAGAACGCGGTTAGACCGGCGAAGATCAGGATGCCGATGATCGAGATCGCGAACATCATCGCCGGGCTGGCCAGGAAGATGTTGATGATCATCGCAACGATCAGGCCGATCACGCCCATGATCAGGAACGCGCCCCAACCAGAGATGTCACGCTTCGTCGTGTAGCCCCAGAGGCTGAGGCCCGAGAACGCGATCGCGGTGACGATGAACGTCTGAACGATCGAGAAGTCGGTGTAGACGAGGAAGATCGAGCTCAGCGACAGGCCGATCAGCGCGGCAAACGCAAAAAACGACAGCTGCACTGCAGCTGCAGACGCGCGGCGCATCATCGCGCCCCAGCCGAAGAAGACGAACGCCAGCGGTGCCAGCATGATCACCCAGCGCAGCGGCGTGGTGTAGATCAGCGCGCCCAGCGACGACAGGTATTCCCCGTCGCGGATCATGATGCCCGAGGCAGAGTCTGCGGTCACGGCAAGACCGGCAATGGCCCAGGCGGCCAAAGCAGTGATCACCATGCCCACGGACATCGTGCCGTAGACCTTGTTCATATGGGCCTTCAGGCCCTCGTCGATGGCGGCACGGGCCTTGGCGCCAACACCAACGCTCTGTGCCGTCTGATATTCAGCCATTAAAGCCTCCAAAAATTCCCTGTGTCGGCCGGGCACACTGCGACCGGCCGTCCCCAAGAATATTGGCCGAGAACACGGCTATTTCAAGACATTCCGCAGGGTTTATGACTGTTTTTGTCAGCTTTGGTGAATTTACCGCCACCAGTCCGGAATATCCCAGAATGGGCGGTTCACTTCGACATTGATGTCCCGATCACTCAACCCAATGTCCCGCCGCATGTGGTCTGGCATGTGCTGTAAGGCCAACCGGTCCTGATGGACGCGGAAAACTGCATCAATCCAACGGAATACGCGCACCTTCTGAGGACGGGCAGAGGCATAATGTGCTGTGGTCCGGCTGAAGCTCGACATGGCGTTTCCTTTCAATACTGTGATGACTCAGGGGTCATCGTTCACGATGCTTGATTTAATACGCGGAGCATGCTTCATATTGAAAACGAATATTCTTGACTTGAAACATCACGGATCATGATATGCGGCGCAATCTCGATATGACCCAGCTCCGCTCCTTCGTCGCTGTTGCGGACGCAGGCGGGGTCACACGGGCCGCGGGCCTTCTGAACCTCACCCAATCGGCAGTCTCAATGCAGCTGAAGCGGCTGGAAGACACCCTTGGCTTGCAACTCTTCGACCGGAGCCAGCGCAAACTCAGCCTCACAACCCACGGGGAACAGCTGCTCGGCTATGCCCGGCGCATGCTCGATCTCAACGATGAGGTTGTCACCCGCATGACCGACCCGGGCTACGAGGGCGAGATCGTCCTCGGCGTGCCCCACGACATCGTCTATCCCGTGATCCCCGACATTCTCCAAAGCTTCCACGCGCAATATCCCCGAATGCGCGTAAACCTCTTGTCCTCGAACACACGCGATCTGAAGGAGCTCTTTGCACAGGGCGAAGCCGAAATCATCCTGACGACCGAAGATGAAACGGATCATGGCGGCGAGACCTTGGTAGAAATCCCACTCCTTTGGGTCGGAGCACCCGGAGGAACAGTCTGGAAAGAGCGCCCGCTGAGGTTGGCATTCGAACATGGATGTATCTTCCGAACGGGCGTCCAGCGCGCGCTCGATGACGCCGAAATTCCGTGGGAGATGGCAGTCGAATCCCGCAGTTCCCGGACCGTCGAGGCAAGCGTCAGCGCCGATCTCGCCATCCACGCCGCTCTTGAACTGACCTGGCCTCCCTACATGGAGCCGGTTCGCCATGACGGATCACTTCCGGATCTGCAGTCGAAGAAAATCAATCTCTATCGTGCCGTTCCGCAATCCGGTGCAAAGGGAGCCGCCCCCTCGGATGCGCTCGTCGCGATGCTGCGGACCGGGTACCGAACGAAGCTAGGGCAGGATCACGACTTTTCCGGTCGACCGGCGGCTGCGTAGAAGCTCAAGCCCTTCCTCAACACGCTCTAGTGGCAAGGTATGGCTGATATGGGGTTTGATCGTGCCCGCCGCGTACATCTCGAAAAGCGATGCAAGGCTGGCATCGAGGACCCCGGGCGCAAACGTCAGGAACCCACCCCAATAGAACCCGTGCACACTCACATTCTTCACAAGAAGATGGTTCGGCGGCAGATCAGGCACGTCACCGCTCGCAAACCCGATCAGAAGAATGCGCC
>CAWUIX010000176.1:0-5613 GCA_963922395.1 uncultured Rhodobacterales bacterium
TCCAGCGGAGAGACCCTCGTACACCTGGACGGCTCGAGGAACGTCGTCGAAGCAACTCTTCGACTGGAGCGCCGCGAGTCGGACGCGTTGCTCCGCGTCGTCGCCACGAGCAGCAACGGGAAGCCCGTCGGGGAGTTCGAGGCCGATGAAGCAGCGCATCATACCCACTCCTTTGCGCGCTCTTCCAGTTTTCGAAGGCGGTCGCGCACTTCCGTTTGAAGCGGAGCTTCCCTGGGTTGGTCGCGCAGGGTCGTGAACCAATGGTCCGGCGGCGCCCTACCCCGGGACGATCCGGCCCATGTCAGACCACGTAGGACGGCCTCTCCTTCTGGGGGGAGGCGTTCGGGAATTTCCACCCCGATGAGTGTCGCCCAAACGCCTGTCCAAAGGCGGCCAACGGACCACGGGTTGTAGCCGCCGCCGCCGGTCACGAGAAGCCGGTCCGTTCGATTACGCAATGCTGCCACCACAGCCCAATGCGCGCGGTTCGAGCATGACATGCGTGACAGCGGATCTTCGTCGACAGCGTCCGCCCCGCATTGAAGGACGATCGCATCCGGACGGAATTCTGCGAGGCGTGGTAAGATCAGTTCATCCAGTGCGGCACGCATCCCCGTATCGTCAAATCCGCGCGGGACGGGCAGATTCCAAACCATTCCCGAACCGCGATCTTCCAGTTCACCCGTGAATGGCCAGCGCGCCTCTTCATGAATGGAGATCATCAAGACATCGGTATCGTTGGCGAAGGCGAACTCCACGCCGTCAGGATGATGTGCATCGATATCGATATAGGCGATCTTCTGCAGGCCCGATGACCTGAGGCTCAGGATCGCGAAAACAGGATCGTTGAGGTAGCAAAACCCACTCGCCCGGTCCGGGAAACCGTGATGGGTTCCGCTTGCGGGACTGTAGATGACGCCGGGAGACCGGAGTAATTCCCCCGCTAGGATGGAGGCGCCCGCGGCAGTTGCAGGGCGGCGAAACATCTCGGAAAAGACGGGGTTCGACACGGTTCCGAGCCCGTGTCTCTCACGGACCTTATCAGAAACTTCGCCTTCTCTTTCGGCGCGCTGAAGAGCCGCGATGTATTTGGGCGTATGCCAGGCGTGCAGGGTTTCGGGGCGCGCGCGTGGACTGACGATATATTGCTCAGGTGGCAGCCATCTCAGTGCGCGCGACAGGTCCACAACAGTAGAAACCCGGGGGATCCGAAGTGGATGTTGCCCCCCGTAAGTAGAGCGCCTGTAAATCTCCGCAGCGATCATGCGTGGCGACGATTCGTGTGATTTTTCGCCGCCCGCGTTGCGATTGGCACCTACAGGTTGTGTTTCGCGGCCCATGGCATGCGAGTTAATGTGCCGGACACACTCTATCAACCAAAGTTTCGCAAGGCTTTACAGGCAGGTTGCCCGTGATACGCTAATTCGTTGGGGGAGCCTGTCAGCAGGACACAATATGAGCGTTACACGCGTGCGCCAAACGCCCCTTCGCCTTGGGGCCAACTCAAAAGTTGACGTCCGGACACAATTCGGCGCGCTCTGCTGGCGCGTTCAGAAGGATCAGCTCCAAATTGCACTGGTGACAAGCCGACGGACCAAACGTTGGGTGATCCCGAAGGGTTGGCCGGTTGATGGCGCAACACCGTCGGAGGCTGCCGCCCGCGAGGCTTGGGAGGAAGCGGGACTTGAAGGACGCGTTGATGACGTATGCCTTGGGATCTATTCCTATCAGAAGGTCCTGGGGTCGGATGGAGAGCTGCCTTGTGTGGTCGCTGTTTTTCCGATGAAGGTCAAAAAACGCCATCGGACCTGGCCCGAGGCCGAAGAACGGCGGCGGAAGTGGGTGACGGCAAAGAAAGCTGTGACGCTGATCGACAGCCCTGAACTCCGTCGGATCATCAAGGACTTCGATCCGCGGCAACTGCCGCGCTAGGGAATTCGCCGCGACACCACTTCGGATTTGAAACTTCGTCAGGATTTCATACCTATTTCATGAACCGTTCTTAGGGCGACGCATGATTCGGTACACGCTGAGATGTGAGAATGACCACAGCTTCGACAGCTGGTTTCAGTCTGCCGAGGGGTTCGATGCGTTGAAGAGTGCGGGGCATGTGACGTGCCCGGACTGTGGAAGTGCATCCGTGGAGAAAGCGCTGATGGCGCCTCGGGTTCGACCCGCGCGAAGTGCCGCCAAAGCGTCTGAGACCGTACCAGAGAAGGCGCCGGATCTTCGCACGCCGGAAGATGCCAAGGCGGCCGCGCTGGCGGAACTGCGCGAGCACGTTGAGAAGAACTCGGATTATGTGGGGCTTAACTTCGCGTCTGAGGCGCGCGCGATGCATGATGGCGACAAACCTCATCGGCCGATCTATGGCGAGGCAAAGACCGAGGACGCCAAGAAGCTTATTGAGGACGGGGTGCCGGTGGCACCCCTTCCCTTCACACCCAAGGCGAAGACGAATTGACAATCCTTGTAACTGGAACGAGCCGCGGAATCGGTAAAGGTCTAGCGGACCACTACCGCGCAAGCGGAGCGCAGGTTATCGGGACTGTCCGGAGGCACCCCGGGCCTGGTGAGATTCAGATGGATGTAACCGATCCCAGTAGCGTTCGCGGGATGGTCGAGGCACTCAACGGTCAGCCAATCGATCTTCTGGTCTGCAATGCTGGCATCTACCCGGATAAGGGCCAGGAACTGGAAACAGGCTTTGCTCCGGAGTTGTGGGATCAGGTATTTCGCACCAACGTGACTGGCACATTCCTGACGGTGCAAGCGCTCCTTCCGAACCTCCGTGCCGCCGACCGGCCCAGAATTGCACTGATTTCAAGCCGGATCGGATCCTGCACCATGGCGAATGGTGGAAGCTACATCTACCGATCCTCCAAGGCCGCGGTGACCAATCTGGGTGTGAACCTGGCGCTTGATCTTAGAGAAGAGGGGATCGCCGTCGGGATCTTTCATCCCGGTTGGGTACGAACGGACATGGGCGGATCAGACGCCGATATCGACATAAGCGCGTCGGTCGCTGGCCTCGTGGAACAGTTTGATCAGATCTCGATTGAGACGAGCGGGGCGTTCCGCAACTTCAACGGGGCGCCCCTGCCGTTTTGAGTTAGTGAACGTTCACGGCCGCGAGGTCGTGTTCACTCGCGAGCAAGAACGCCATCTTGCGGTCCCGAACAAGGGCCAGGCGCTGGCCGTCGGAGTTGTGCACTGCATAGATCTCATCCACGCCCTTTGCGTGATCTTGCACATCCTTCGGCAAGTCCGAGACCTTAACGGGGCGGACATAGACGATTTTGTCGTCGTTGGATGTTGAAAGCTCGAATGGTGTGTTCATGTTTGGCCCCTACCCTTTTTGAATGTTTATGGTTTGAACGACGCGCTCCGGCTCGGCCCGGTTCAGATCAACGTGCAGAAGGCCATTCTTCGTGGCGGCACCAGACACCTCGACACCGTCTGCCAGAACAAAGCTGCGCTGAAACTGTCGCGCCGCAATCCCGCGGTGCAGAAATACGCGATCGGCATCATCGTCGGATTGGCGCCCGCGGATCACCAGTTGTCGGTCTTCTATCGTGATCGACAGGTCGTCATCGCTGAACCCTGCAACGGCAAGCGTGATCCGATAGCCCGTTGGGCCTGTCTGTTCGATGTTGTAGGGAGGGTAACCGTTGCCTTCACTCTTGGCGGTTCGTTCCACCAATCGTTCAAGCTGTTCAAATCCCAGCAGAAATGGGTGTGACCCCAAAGTCAGTTTTGTCATCGACATGTCCTAATCGAAAGCGACTGTCTGCACGCGACCCCCGCATTCGGCGGGCCGGCACGAGTAAGATATGGGGCGCATACGCACCAATCGCAAGGTTTGCCTAACGCCCCTTTGCGATTAACCTGTGATCCCAATCGGGAATCGCAGCGACCATGAATACAACTCAGACAATGCAGCGCGAGGAAGTGCTTCGGATCAAGCTTGAGGCGCTCCGGGCCGAACATCGCGACCTTGATGAAGCCATCGCTGCGCTGGAGGGCCGCGGAACAGCGGATCAACTGACCTTGCGCCGATTAAAGAAGCAAAAGCTTGGACTTAAGGATCGGATCGCCGTTATCGAAGACCAGCTGACACCGGACATCATTGCCTAGGGGCGTCTTCTCCGTATAGTGCGCGCTCCGGCGAACGGCATCAGGGGACAGTGGAATGGGCGCGGCGGTTGGAATCATAATGGGCAGTCAGTCGGACTGGCCGACGCTTCGCGCCGCAGCTGAGATGCTGGACGCTCTTCAAGTGCCTTACGAGAAGCGGATCGTTTCAGCCCACCGAACGCCGGATCGTCTTTACGATTATGGTGCCACGGCAGTTGATCGTGGGCTGAAGGTCATTATCGCGGGCGCTGGCGGGGCCGCGCACCTTCCGGGGATGATGGCGTCCAAGACGCTTCTACCCGTGATTGGCGTGCCCATTGAGACCCGCGCTTTGGGCGGATTGGATAGCCTTTATTCCATTGTTCAAATGCCGCGGGGATACCCGGTGGCCACGATGGCGATTGGCGGAGCCCAAAATGCGGCGCTGATGGCGGCGCAGATTTTGGCTATTGGAGACCCGGACCTGGCCAATCGACTTGCAGCTTGGCGGGCCGACCTCACCGCTTCTATCGCGGAAGAGCCCCAAGATGAGTGAGGCCCTTCCGCAAGGGGCGGTCATTGGTATTCTCGGCGGGGGACAGCTTGGTCGAATGCTGGCCTTAGCCGCCGCGAGGCTTGGCCTGAAAACCCATATCTACGAACCCGGCGCGAACTGCCCGGCGGGTCAAGTGGCCGACCAAATCACGATGGCGGCCTATGACGACATCGATGCCCTGTCTGCGTTTGCCGAAGCGGTGGATGTCGTGACCTATGAATTCGAGAATGTGCCTGCCGAGGCGCTGGATCTGATTGAGGCGCGGGTACCGATCCGGCCAGCTCGGAATGCCCTTGCGATCTCGCAGGATCGGTTGGACGAGAAGCGTTTTCTGCAGTCGGCCGGGCTTCGGACAGCGCCATTTGCGGATGCGGGAACGCCGGATTTGCTGGCCGATGCCGTTGCCGAGATTGGTGTGCCCTCCATCCTGAAGACCCGCCGGTTCGGATATGACGGCAAGGGCCAGGTGAGGATCCAGGATGCCGGGTCCTCACCATCGGCGCTTGAGAGCCTTTCCGGCGCGCCCGCTATCCTCGAAGGGATGATCGCGTTCGAGCGCGAGGTTTCGGTGATCGCGGCACGATCCTTAGACGGACAAATGGTGGCCTATGATCCCGGCGAAAACGTTCACCGGGACGGAATTCTGCACACGACGACCGTGCCTGCCCGGATGTCGGACTCCCAGTCGGAGGATGCGGTGTCCATTGGGTTCAAGATCCTGGAGGAGCTGCAGTATGTCGGGATTATCGGTGTTGAACTTTTCGTACATTCAAGCGGGCTTCTGGTGAACGAATTTGCGCCTCGCGTGCACAATTCCGGCCATTGGACGCAAAATGGGTGTGTCGTTGACCAGTTCGAGCAACATATTCGTGCTGTCGCGGGGTGGCCTTTGGGCGACGGGACGCGGCATTCGGATGTGGTGATGGAAAACCTTATCGGTG
>CAWUIX010000177.1:0-5595 GCA_963922395.1 uncultured Rhodobacterales bacterium
AGCGAAAAATCCCGCCTAACCGCCGCCCTCGCCCGCCTCGAAGAGGTTGCCTGAAGGTAAACGCAGCGTCCGGTCGGGTATCGAATGGATGAACAAGTTGGCATAAGGTTCACCGCATGACCGGTCCGCGCCTCACACCCCTTGTTCAGGGTCTCCCTGCCACCGTGCCCTTCGTCGGCCCGGAGACGCAGGAACGCGCGCGCGGCCAACGGTTCGCTGCCCGCGTCGGCGCGAATGAGAACGTTTTTGGCCCCTCGCCCCTTGCGATCCAGGCAATCGCCGATGCCGGCAAAGACGCCTGGATGTACGGCGACCCCGAAAACTTTGAATTGAAACAGATGCTTGCCGGGCATCTGGGCGTGCCCCCGGAGGGCATCCTCATCGGCGAAGGCATCGACGGCCTGCTGGGTTACACCGCGCGTCTCGTCGTCGGCCCCGGCGATCAGGTCGTCACCTCGGACGGCGCCTACCCCACGTTCAACTACCACGTTGCGGGGTATGGCGGGTCGTTAACCAAGGTGCCATTCCGGACGGATGACCGCGAAGACATCGAAGGGCTGCTCAAGGCCGCCACGGAAACGCAGGCAAAGCTTGTCTATTTCTGCAATCCCGACAATCCGATGGGCACCTGGTACGACGCCGACCGCGTCCAGGACATGATCGACCGCGTCCCGGAGGGTACGCTCCTCGTCCTGGACGAGGCCTATGCCGAATTCGCGCCCGATGGAACGATGCCGCCCCTCGGCCCGGATGCGCGGAACGTCATCCGGATGCGCACATTTTCCAAGGCCTATGGTTTGGCCGGTCTCCGCGTCGGTTATGCCATCGGGCATCCCGATCTGATCCGCGCCTTTGACCGGATCCGCAACCACTTCGGCATGGGCCGCGTCAGCCAGATCGGCGCCCTCGCGGCCCTCCACGATCAGGCATGGCTTCACAGCGTTGTCGGCAAGGTGGCGGCGGCGCGGGACCGCATCTCTAAAGTTGCTGTCACAAATGGCCTGATCCCAATTCCGTCGGCCGCAAACTTCGTCACCATTGACTGCGGACAGGATGCGACATTCGCAAAATCCGTTCTGGATCAAATGGTTGAGCGCAACGTCTTTGTTCGAATGCCGTTCGCTGCACCCGGCAACCGATGCATTCGCATCTCCTGCGGGACTGACGAAGATCTGGACCTCGTGGAGCGAACTCTTCCGGAAGCTCTAGACGCCGCCCGCGCGCACGCTAACTCTTAACCCATAGGCGTCATATCGTTCGACGCAGCGTTGCCGAGGGCTTTGCCATGAACGAATATCACGACATCTCGGGTCTCCTGCTTCTCTCTGCTGTCATTGTGGGTGTGGTCACCCTCTATGTGATCGGCGGATTGATCGGCGTGGTGGTGGCCGCCACGGCCATCGACTTGGTGCTCCGCCGGATTGAGGCGCGCCGCGCCGAGGCGGTGGCAATCCAAGCTGAGGATCGCCGCAAGTCTTCGTGAGGCTGGACAAAAGGTCTGGCATCACCCGGCCACTGCGCTAGAATAACGCGGCTGGTGGGCTTAGTGACAGAGGATCGATGGCCCCAAACTACACCAACGCGTTTCTGGTAAGCGCCGCTGTTCTGTGCATGCTGATACTCACAACCATTTGGGTTGTTTGGGGTTTTTTGACAGCATTGCTGATTTCTTACGCCACTGACCGCTACCTTGTGTTCGAGGCGCGCCGCACCCGAGACGGCTGACCACTCAGCTTCTCACAGCCTCCGCCAAAACGCCCGCTGCCGCCTCTAACCCGCCCGGTCGGAACGGAATCCCTGTGCCACGAAGGCCAATCTCAATGGCACCCAGCGCCCCCATGATCATCTGGGCATTCACATGCCCCATATGCCCGATCCGGAAATAGCCCTCGCTCGCCCGATCCGTCGGCTCACCCATCCCGATCCCAAGGCCAAGGGTCAGGCCAGTATGCGCCTGCACCCACGCGCGTAGGTCAGACCCATATGTCCCGCCAGCATAGATCGTCGTCACCGCGTGGCTGCGATGCGCCGGGTCGGGGATATTGAGCTCCAGCGGGCCATCCTGTCCCCAGGTCTCAATCGCGGCCCACACAGCCCGCGCCAGCGCCGCATGCCGCCGCCAGACATGCTCAAGCCCCTCTTCTGTAATCATATCAAGCGCTTCACGCAATCCGTACAAGTGATGCGTCGGCGCCGTCCCATCGAAATATTGGGGAAACGGATCCGGATCGATCCTCGGGCGCCAATCCCAATAATGTGTGACACACCCCGCACTTTCACGCGCCGCATTGGCCCGGTCATTGAAGAACACAAAGCTGATCCCAGGCGGCGTCATCAGGCCTTTCTGACTGCCTGTAACAACGACATCGATCCCCCAGGCATCCATCTCCATCTTATCACAAGCAAGGCACGCAATCGAATCCACCATCAGCAAAGCTGGGTGACCCGCCGAATCCATCGCCGCCCGGACGGAGGCAAGATCGTTCCGAACGCTCGTCGACGTATCGACCTGAACCACGAGCAACGCCTTGTATGTATGCGCATTGTCCGCTCGCAGGACCTCCTCCAGGCGCGAGGCATCCACGGGCCCTCGCCGCCCAAAATCCACAAGCTCGGTCTCAACCCCCAGCATCTGGGCCATCTCGGCCCAGCCCACGGAAAACCGCCCCGTCTGCAAGACGAGTATCTTGTCTCCAGGTGACAGGACGTTGGCAAGCGCTGCCTCCCATGCGGCATGTCCGTTGCCAATATAGATGGCGGCATGATGCCTCGTCCGGGCCACCGCCTTCAGATCCCGCACAAGGCCAGGGACCATCTCTACAAGCGCGCCTTCGTAGATGTTAGGCGCAGGCCGATGCATGGCCCGCAAAACCCGATCTGGCATCACGGAAGGTCCTGGAATAGCGAGATATTCCTGTCCGGAGTTGAGCGAAAGCGGATCTGTCATTGGTTAGCCTGCGGTTTCCACCCTGGGGGGCTAACCCTCAAAGACCGGACCGTCAATCCGCCGAACTTGTCTCGCCCTGGAAGTCCCGGTACATCCCGCAGAATGCTCAGGGAAACCCCAACTTGACCAATACCGTGCACAAAGAAGCGCCCGAATCCGCCCTGCGACTTCTTGGCCGGGTGTGGCGTGAGTACCTTCGGCGGCACTGGCCTTGGCTGATCATGGCGACGCTCCTGATGATGCTTGAAGGATCGACCCTGGGGCTTCTCAGCTATTCGCTTGAGCCGATGTTCGACCGTGTTCTGGTCGGTCGCGAAGAGCATATGATCTATGTGATAGGCGGCGCGATCATGGCGCTCTTTCTCATCCGCGCGGGAGCGGGCGTCGCGCACCGGGTAATCCTGACCCGGGTCGGCCAGATCTCTGTGACCGACATGCAAAAGGACCTGCTGTCGCACCTTATGCGCATGGACAGTCTCTACTTTCACGAAACCGCACCAGGCGCTTTGATCGAGCGCGTCCAGGGGGACACCGCGCAAATTCAGACGGTTTGGCAGTCGCTCATTCAGGGTGCCGCACGTGACGTCATCGCGCTTTTCTCCCTTGGTCTGGTCGCGGTGCTGGTTGATCCGATGTGGGCGCTTACGGCTTTGGTGGGCTTCCCGCTTTTGATCCTGCCAGCCATCATCCTTCAGCGCTACCTGAGACGAAAGGCGGGGGATATTCGCGAGGCGTCCTACGCCCGGTCAACGCGCCTGTCGGAAGTCTTCTTCGGCATGGACACCGTGAAACTGAACCGGATGGAAGAGTATCAGAACCGTCGCTTTGCCGAAATTGTCGACAAGCTGGTAACGACGATGGTTAAAACGGCGGGGAGTTCCGCCCTACTGCCGGGGCTTTTGGACATCGTGGTGGGGGTCGGCTTCTTCGCGGTCCTGGTTCTGGGGGGACAAGAAATACTTGCGGGTGAAAAGACCGTTGGAGAGTTCATGTCGTTCTTCACGGCGATGGCGCTGGCGTTCCAGCCCATGCGACGGCTTGCGAACCTCGCAGGGGTCCTACAGACGACGGCGGCCAGCCTGGAACGGGTCTTCAGCGTGCTTGACGCGGTACCGACCATCATAAGCCCGGCACACCCCAAATCTGTTCCAGAGCACATCGAGCTTCGCTTTGATGATGTCGAATTCACCTATGGAGACGAGGCCGTTCTGCGCGGCCTGACATTTAGTGCCGAAGAAGGGAAAATGACGGCATTGGTCGGGCCATCCGGCGCCGGAAAGTCCACCGTTTTCAGACTTCTCACCCGCCTGATCGAACCGCGTTCGGGAACGATTTCAATGGGCGGGATACCGATCCAGGAACTCAATTTGGGCGATTTGCGTGACCAGTATTCGGTCGTAACGCAGGACGCCCCGATGTTCGACGAAAGTCTGCGCGAAAACATAGTACTGGGCGCAGAAGGTATCGATGACGCCCGCCTTGCGACCCTTCTCGAAGACGCGAATTTAACCGAATTCGTTGGTGGCCTCGAGGCAGGACTTGAAACCCGCGCCGGACCGCGCGGGGCGAACCTGTCAGGTGGTCAGCGCCAGAGGGTGGCGATTGCCCGCGCCTTTCTGAAGGATGCGCCAATACTTCTTTTGGACGAAGCCACATCCGCTCTGGATGCAAAGTCCGAAAAAGCGATCCACGCCGCTTTGGCCCGGTTGTCCCATGGCAGAACTTCTTTGGTGATCGCGCACCGACTGTCGACGATCCAAAATGCCGAAAAGATTCTGGTGATGGACAAAGGCCAGATCGTAGAAGAAGGCACGCATGACGAGCTTTTGGCCGGTGGCGGCCTCTATGCTGGTCTCTACCGGCTTCAGTTCTCGGAACGGTCCGAGTAGGCCTCTGCAAGCTCCGCAGGATTTGCGCCGAGAAAGAACCTGATTTGAAGGGTTAGATTTCGCGCCCCGCGTCGATACCAGCCCTCGCGCTCATAGCGACCGGCCGATGTCCGGGCCTCCGCATCAAGGCGGCGGAGTCTCCCTTTCAAGGCACGTGCCAGCGCGACATCCTCCATAAGAGGAAGGGGTGGGACGCCGCCGATGTCCGACAGAAGCCTGCGGGATATGAGGAGCCCCTGATCGCCAAAAGGCAGACCAAAAGCTCGGGACCGAAGGTTGGCCCAGGCCGATACCTGCCGTGCGGGCCACTGCGCCTTACGGAACGACAAGCTGAAGTAGCCCGCCTTTTCGGGTGCGCCCTCAATATGAGATTGGACCGCATCTGGCCAATTTGCTGAAAGGTGGGTATCGGCGTGAAGAAGCAGGATCCAGGTTCCGCCCGCGCGCTCTACGCCGCGCGCTAGCTGTGCGCCCCGCCCGGCCTGCCCCTCAACAAGGATAGCACCGGCGCTTTCGGCAATCGCTGTCGCGCCGTCCGTCGATCCCCCGTCGGATACGATCACCTCCCGGATCAGGCCGGATTGCAGCCCTGGAACAAGGCTTGCGAGCGTGCCGGGCAAGTCCTGGTCCGCATTAAGCGTCGGGATGACAATGGAAAGCGGTGCGCGCATGGGGTCTTTCGTCTGATCGGCATGGCAGGTTGCACCACCGGACCTTATATAGACGGAGCGTTGGGAAACGGGAATGTGCGCTATGTCG
>CAWUIX010000178.1:0-5593 GCA_963922395.1 uncultured Rhodobacterales bacterium
ATCCTGGGCGGCCTGCGCGCGAGTTTTCTCACCGGTCTGATCGTAATCGCGCCGATCGGCCTGACGATCTGGCTGATCTGGACGGTGGTTGGCTGGATCGACGGCTGGGTCCTGCCGCTTGTCCCGTCAAACCTGCGACCCGAACAGTACATCGGCATCAACCTGCGCGGCGTTGGCGTTATCTTCTTCCTTATCTTTACCGTGCTGGTCGGGTGGCTGGCGAAGGGGCTGATTGGCCGGTCTTTGATCCGCTGGGCCGAAGGTGTCGTAGAGACACTTCCCGTGGTGCGTTCGGTCTATGGCGGGCTGAAGCAGATCGCCGAGACGGTCTTTACGCAATCCGACACAAGCTTCGATAAGGCTTGCCTGGTGCAGTACCCGCGCAAAGGGATCTGGGCGATTGCCTTTATCTCGTCGACCGCAAAGTTTGAAATCGACGCGAAGATGCCGGGCGACGAAGAGAAAGTCTCTGTCTTCCTTCCAACAACGCCAAACCCGACATCCGGGTTCCTGCTGTTCCTTCCGAGGAGCGATGTGCAGGAGCTTGAGATGACGGTTGAGGATGCCGCAAAGCTAATCATCTCGGCGGGTCTGGTCTATCCGAACACCAAGGACCCATCCGAACCGCCCCTACCCCTTTTCGATCGGCCAGCTGCCGAATAGGGGGCAAGACTGCCCGAAAATCCGGCAGCATACCGCTTTGCTCACCGAAACTCTGTCAGATGTTTTGACCGTAAGCCGATCCTTGCTATTCTTAGCGATACCAACAGCAGGAGAGGCACATGAAGACGAAGAAGACCCTTCTCATCGCTCTCGCAATGACGGCGCTTCCGACGCTGTCCTATGCGATGTGCTCCGGGTATGGCCATCAGGAAGCGGCAATCAGCTGCGCGCAGGGCATGACCTGGGATGCAGAGAAGCAGGCCTGCGTAAACGTCACGGGCTAAGCGAACAGATCTCCTATCCTGAGGGGCGGCTTCGGTCGCCCCTTGTCGTTTCGGCAGAGGCACTACTTTTAAATTCATCGAGTGAGGCTAAGCCGGAGACATGTCGTGCGGAAACTTACGATCGCTGCCCTGATTGCGGTACCTGCGGTGGCACTGGCCGCCGGAGGCAATGACGACAAGCCCCCGAAGCCCACGCAGACGACGACCGAATGCTCTAGCGGAAAGATCTGGGATGAGGGCAGCAAAAGCTGCGTCACACCCAAAGACGCACGTCTGGACGATGAAACGCGTTATCTGGCGGCGCGAGAGCTTGCCTGGGCCGGCCGGTATGCCGATGCCATCAATGTTCTCGGATCCATGGCTGACCCAGCAGAAGATCGCGTGCTCACCTATCTGGGCTTCGCGCATCGCAAATCCGGCGATGTGGCCCAGGGCATGGCGTACTACCAGCAGGCCATCGCGCAGAACCCGGACAACATCATGGCCCGCTCCTACATGGGACAGGCCTATGTTCAACTCGGAGACATCGAAATGGCCCGCGCAGAGCTGCGCGAGATCCGCGCGCGCGGCGGTCGCATGACCTGGGCAGAGGTCTCGCTGGATCAGGCCATCCGGTCCGGCCGTGGCTTCAGCTACTGAGGCAGACACGACTGATTAACCCTACGCGGCCAATATTCCGTCCAGGTCGAATCCTTTGGACGGTACTATGGACGTCGCACCCATCCCGCTCACGCTCTCTGACATTGGCGACGTCGCGAGTGACCCGCCCGCCTCTGAAACGGTGCCTCCAACCCGCAGTTTGAGCAGTCGCCAAAAGGCGGCGTTGATTGTCAGGTTGCTCGCGGCTGACGGCAGCTCTGTTTCGCTGAAGGCGTTGCCGGACCAGATGCAGGCTGACCTCATCCGCGAGGTAGGCGCCCTTGGTCCAATCGACGATGCAACGACCAGCTCTGTTGTTGAAGAATTCTCCGGCCTTCTTGAGACAGCGCACCTCTTTGGTCCCGGCGGTCTTCAGCGCGCCCTGGAAATGCTCGGCGGGGTCGTGAACCCGCGTGTCATCGAGCGGATCAGGTTGCAGTCTGGCTTCACGGATGACGAGGATCCCTGGGAGCGGATCGTTGAGAAAGAAACCGAACAGCTCCTTCCGATCCTCGAAGGCCAAAGTGTGGAAGTCGCCGCTGTGGTCCTCGCAAAACTGCCCGTTGGCACCAGTGCCGCACTCCTGGGCCAGCTACCCGGTCCGCATGCGCGCTCACTTGCCTATGCCCTGTCCCGAACCTCTGCTGTGACTCCGGATGCGGTTGAGCGGATCGGCGCCGCGATGGCTCGGCTGCTCGACATCGAGCCTGTCCGCGCCTTTACGGATGGCCCCGTCGAGCGTGTGGGCGCAATTCTTAACTCCGCACGGTCGTCCACACGAACCGATGTTCTTGCGGGTCTTGATGAGACGGATGCCGCATTTGCGGAAGATGTACGCCGCGCAATCTTCACCTTCGGCAATATCCCCGAGCGTGTGGACCCGCGCGACATACCAAAGATCCTTCGCGGCGTGGAACAAGATGTCATCATCCAAGCTCTGGCCGCCCAGGTGGCCGAAGCCAAGGAGGCGCAGGACTTCATTCTGGCAAATATCTCGCAACGCATGGCCGACGCCTTTCGGGAAGAGGTCGAGGCACTGGGAGCAGTGGACGAAGAGGTCGCTGACGACGCAATGTCGGCCATCGTTGGCGAGGTGCGCCGGCTCGAGGACGAAGGTGAAATCCACCTCGTGGCGCGTGAGGCAGAATAAACCCACGGGTTGTGACGGTGAAGGCGTCGGCCTATGTCTTGCCACGCGACAAGCCGGAACGTTCAATTGGCCTCTCCCGACAACGACAGGACGCAGCGGATACAGAATCTAGCCTTTCAGGCACCGCTCGCGGTGGCCAGAATGCTGCCCTATCGTTTGCGTGTCGCGTTCATGGGATGGATTGTGGCCGCTATCGCGGCACCATTGGCCGGCTGGACCCGGCGAATCGAAGCCAACCTCGCTTTGGTCAAGCCCGATTGGCCGCAGGATCGAGTCAGACGTCTGAAACGCACGGTTGCAGACAATGCCGGGCGCACCCTGATCGAAAACTTTTCGACCAAAGATCTTCTGGATCGCGCAAAAGACACCCCCGTCTCGGGCGCTGGCATGGAGGTTCTTGCGAAAGCTCGATCGGAAGGTCGCCCTGTCATCCTCGCCACCGGCCATTTCGGGAATTACGAAGCGGCACGCGCGGCGCTTACAACTCGAGGGTACGAGATCGGCGGCCTCTACCGGCCCTTGTCGAACCCCTACTTCAACGCTCAATACAAGCGAACGATGGAGGCGTTCGGCGGACCCGTCGTCCCGCAAGGGCGTCGCGGAACAGCGGCCTTCATCAAGGCGTTGAAGGAGGGTCGGATGATGGTCCTCCTGTTCGATCTCTATGTGCACGAAGCGCCGCGTATTCCCTTTCTCGGGCATCCCACCCGAACGGCCACGTCCGCGGCCGAGATGGCCCTGAAGTACAACGCACCGCTGATCCCGTTCTACGGAATACGGCAACCAGACGGGGTGTCGTTTAACGTGGTCGTCGAAGAGCCGATACCACATTCAGACCCAGAGACGATGACGCGTGCATTGAACGAAAGCCTCGAAGCACGGATCAACGAAAACCCCGAGCAATGGTTCTGGATTCACCAGCGCTGGAAAGACGATTAGCGGACTTTGGCCGCCCCAAGGATGGGCCCGCTGTTTGCGGACTGAACCAGAACGGCATAGTTCGAAGCGCCGTCTGCAGAGACATTCACACGATACGGCCCCTGCCCGTTCCAGGTCCCAATCTCACTGATTTGCTCGACGATGTTGTGATAGGTCAGCGTACGCCCTGCATTTTCGCCACGGCGGATCGAAACCGTTTCGTTCTCGCGATAGGCCACCAAGAGGACACGCGACGCCGCAGGCACCCGGCCTTTCGCATCAATCCGAACCTCAATCTTCGATCCATTAAGTGAGGCGCTGATGCGAGCAGGCTCTGACATCTCTCCATGCTCATCGATCAGCATCGCCAGCTTCATCGGCTTGTAGCCAATCACATGATCTTTTCCGCCGACAATCATCTGCGGTGTAAAGATCGAGCGGGCACCGGCGGCACGCGCATAGTTCCGCTGCCGCTCTGTATGCTCAGGGCTCGCAAACTCGTCCTTCCAACCGATGTAGTCCCAATAATCGACATGCAGCGCCAAGGGCAAAACATCGCGGCGCTCTGCCAACTCTCCAAGCAGCGCGTCCGCCGGCGGGCAGCTGGAACATCCTTGAGAGGTGAAGAGCTCGACAACGACAAGCCGATCAGCATGTGCCGCGCCCGAGGCAAGCATCATGATTGCTGAAAGAAGACCGATAAGTTTTGTCCGCATTGCTTGTCCTGTCATCACCGCTCTCCCCGGACCCTGCTCTAACCCAGCACTCTGACAGGGGCCAATCAAGGTTTTGAGAGATGTTGTGACAAGGAATAAGACCGGAGACAAAATTTCTGTGCACAATGGTATACAAAATGCCGCACCCCCCTTGATTGCATAGGCCACAAGGGTCTAGTGCAGGGGCAACGATCCCATATTATTGCAGGGAGGCCTCCATGCCCATCACGGTTGGACACGACAGTTCCGGAACCCGCCGCACGTTGTCTGTTTCAGGCAGCTCTTACGCCTACTACTCCATCTCCGCGGCCGAATCGGCCGGCCTTGGCGACTTCAGCAAGCTGCCATCGGCGCTAAAGGTCGTCCTTGAAAACATGCTGCGTTTCGAAGACGGCAAAACCGTTTCGGTCGATGACATCAAGGCCTTCTCGGACTGGGCGGCCCAGGGCGGCAAGAACCCCCGTGAAATCGCCTACCGCCCCGCACGCGTTCTGATGCAGGACTTCACCGGCGTTCCTGCAGTCGTGGATCTTGCAGCCATGCGCGACGGGATCGTGGCTCTCGGCGGTGACGCAGAGAAGATCAACCCGCTGAACCCCGTGGATCTGGTGATCGACCACTCGGTGATGATCGACGAGTTCGGCAATCCCCGCGCTTTCCAGATGAACGTCGACCGTGAGTATGAGCGGAACATGGAGCGCTACACCTTCCTGAAATGGGGACAGTCCGCGTTCAACAATTTCCGCGTCGTGCCACCGGGCACCGGGATCTGCCATCAGGTGAACCTCGAATACCTGGCCAAGACGGTCTGGTCCGACACCGACCAGGCCGGTGAGATGGTTGCCTACCCTGATACGCTCGTTGGCACGGACAGCCACACGACCATGGTTAATGGTGCTGCTGTCCTCGGTTGGGGCGTAGGCGGGATCGAGGCCGAAGCCGCCATGCTGGGCCAGCCGATCTCGATGCTGATCCCCGAAGTGATTGGCTTCAAACTCACAGGTGCGATGCCCGAAGGCACCACAGCCACCGACCTCGTGCTCAAAGTCGTACAGATGCTGCGCGAAAAAGGCGTGGTCGGAAAGTTCGTCGAATTCTACGGCGACGGGCTCGACAACGTGCCCCTCGCGGACCGGGCCACCATCGGCAACATGGCGCCCGAATACGGGGCGACCTGCGGCTTCTTCCCGATCGATGCCGAAACGATCCGCTACCTCACCCAG
>CAWUIX010000179.1:0-5577 GCA_963922395.1 uncultured Rhodobacterales bacterium
CGGGCGAATAACGCGCTGGCCGACCAATTGCAGATCAATGGCACACCCGGGTTCGTCTTCGAAGACCGGCTGCTGAGGGGCTATGTGCCGCTGGATGGGCTCTTACAGGTCGTAAACGAGGTTCGGGGCGGCTAGCGGCCCCGGTCCTGCCACGGAATTGTAGGCGCTCACTACTCCGCAGCCTGATTGACCGCGTCGAGTTCGGCGGCCTTCTTTTCGACCTGCTCGACGATGTGATCGACCATCTGGTCGTTCGACATCTTATGGCTTTGCTTGCCGGCCAGATACACCATACCTGACCCTGCCCCGCCGCCGGTGAAACCGACATCGGTCATCAGGGCTTCGCCCGGTCCGTTGACCACGCATCCGATGATGGAAAGCGACATGGGCGTTTTGATGTGTTCGAGGCGTTTTTCCAGCACTTCGACTGTCTTGATGACGTCGAAGCCCTGCCGCGCGCAGGAGGGGCAGGAGATGATGTTCACGCCGCGATGGCGGAGGCCGAGGGATTTCAGGATCTCGTAGCCGACTTTGACCTCTTCGACAGGATCTGCGGACAGCGAGACGCGGATTGTGTCACCGATCCCCATCCAGAGGAGATTTCCGAGGCCGATGGCCGATTTGATGGTGCCTGAGACGAGGCCCCCTGCTTCAGTGATCCCGAGGTGAATGGGGGCGTCAGTTGCCTCGCTGAGCGCCTGATAGGCAGCGGCTGCAAGGAAGACGTCGGAGGCTTTGCAGGAGATCTTGAACTCGAGAAAGTCGTTATCTTCGAGGATCTTGATATGGTCGAGGCCGCTTTCGACCATGGCCTCAGGGCACGGCTCGCCATACTTTTCGAGGAGGTCTTTTTCGAGGCTGCCTGCGTTTACACCGATGCGGATGGAGCAGCCGTGGTCCTTGGCGGCGCGGATCACCTCGCGCACGCGCTCTTCCGAGCCGATGTTTCCGGGGTTGATCCGGAGGCAGGCGGCGCCCGCCTCGGCGGCTTCGATGGCACGTTTGTAGTGGAAGTGGATGTCGGCGACGATTGGGACCGGGCTTTCGCGGACGATTTCCGCCAGTGCCTTGGTGGAGGCTTCGTCGGGTGTGGAGATCCGGACGATGTCGGCGCCCGCCTCTGCCGCGGCCTGCACCTGTGCGATGGTTCCCGGAATGTCGGTTGTGACCGTGTTGGTCATCGTCTGAACAGAGATCGGCGCGTCGCCCCCGACCGGAACCGATCCCACATGGATCTGCCGTGATTTGCGTCGGTCGATGTTACGCCAGGGGCGTACCGGGTTATGGGTCATGGGTCAGAGCTTTCGCACGCGTCCGAAGTCAGAGCCAATCTAGGCGACAAGGCAGGCCGGGACAATGCGGGAGGACGGGCTACGGGGTCGCAGCGTGTCGGGCTTACTCGGCGGTGGCCTCTGCCACAGCGACGAAGCGTGCCAGATCTGCGTCTGCTTCCGGATCCGCGAGAGCATAAACCTCGGGCAAGGCTGTGGCGGACAGGGCCACGTCCCGGACGACTGCGGCGCCTGCGCCAGCGGGACCAAAGGTTTGATCGCCAACCGTGAAGTACAGCGAACCGGCGTTGCCGGCGCGGAGGGTGTGCGCCTCTTCCGTTTGCGGCAGAACGAAGCGTTCACCGGCGTCGAGGATTTTTTCAAAGATTACCGTGCCATCGGCGGACCGGACGCGCACCCAGGAGGGGCGCACGGCGAAGAGGGCAACTTCGGGTGGACCTTCGGCAATAACCTGTACGGGCGCTTGTTCCAGCGGTTCGGACACGTCTGCTTGTGCGACGTCCAGGGCACCCGATGGCAGGACGGACGGCGGCCCGCCGGTTAGGACGCGGCGGTCGGCGATCGGTGCAGGTGGTTCGGTGAAGGCGCCCAAGGACCCAGGATCGATGGCGGCAATCGGACCGTCACGGGCGGTCAGCACGGGGACATCCAGTGCTTGTGGCCGGTAGAGACGGTCGAACGCTTCCGGTGTGGGCGCAGAGAGGGCCGCGATATCGTCGGACCCTTCGGTGGCCTCGTCCGCTTCAGGTGAGGGAAGCGGGATCACCGGGTCGAGTTGGCTGAGGACGCCGGGGGTTTCGTCGATTGGGGTAAACTGGACCTTCTGGACTTCTTGCAGAACGGACCAGCCACCATAGCCGATGGCGCTGATCAGCGCGACGAGGACGAAGACCGATCCGATTGCGCCGGGCTCGATGCCCGAAAAGCGTGCTTCACCGGTCGGAATGTAGGAGACCGAGGGTTGTTTGAAGGGGTCTCGGATGACGGTGCTGTCCGCAGCACCTGTTCCCTTGGACTTTCCGGCGGACTTTGTGGACCCGGGAGAGGCTGCGCCGAAGCCCGGTTTGTAGTCAAAACCGCTTTCCGTGCAGAACTTTTCGTAGGCCCATTCCGGGTCGAGGCCGAGGTGGCGGGCGTAGGACCGGACATAGCCGGCAACGAACCCGGGCGACTCGAACGCGGAAGGATCCGAATTCTCGATGGCGGCGATGTAGGTGGCTTTGATTTTCAGGTCGCGCTGAACGTCGAGGAGGGACTTGCCAAGCGTCGCACGCTCCCCGCGCATGATGTCACCAAGGCGCAGGTCATAGTCGTCGAACCCCTTCATGGATTCGACGGCGGGTGCATCTGGCGCCTGTCCACGCCTTCTCATGCAATCTGCCCCTTTACTCACCTGCCTCCGGCTTACATCAGAATCGCCGAACGCGTAACGCCCTCAGGTTAACATACGTAAAAAAAACTTCACCTGTGGTGGGCTTAGGCGGAAAGCTCGGCACGATTGAGCGCACAATGCGACCAAAGTTGGTCCATGGCGCCTATCAATGCATTGATCTCTTTCGGTCCGTGGACAGGCGATGGCGTGAAGCGCAACCGTTCCGTTCCGCGGGGAACCGTGGGGAAGTTGATCGGCTGTACGTAGATACCGTGGTGTTCCAACAGCATGTCCGACAGGATCTTGGTGTGGACCGGATCGCCGACGATCACAGGCACGATGTGCGAGCCATGGTCGATGAGCGGAAGGCCGAGGCCCTTCAGGCGCAGCTTCAAGATACGGGCCTGGGTTTGGTGGTGGTCGCGACGCTCATGGTCGGTCTTCAGGTGACGCACAGACGCGGCAGCACCGGCCGCAACAGCCGGAGGCAGTGACGTCGTGAAGATGAAGCCCGGCGCGTAAGATCTTATCGCATCACACATTTTTTCGGATGCCGCGATGTAGCCACCCATCACGCCATAGGCCTTGGCGAGTGTGCCGTTGATGATGTCGATGCGGTCCATCAGCCCATCGCGCTCTGCCACGCCAGCCCCGCGCGGGCCGTACATGCCGACGGCGTGCACTTCGTCGATATAGGTGAGTGCGCCAAACTCGTCGGCGAGATCGCACAGAGCCTCAATCGGACCAAAGTCGCCGTCCATCGAATAGATGGATTCAAAGGCGATGAGTTTCGGGGCTGCGGGATCGTCTGCTTCGAGGAGTTCGCGCAGGTGATCCAGATCGTTGTGGCGGAAGATCCGCTTGGCGCCGCCATTCCTGCGGATGCCTTCGATCATGGACGCATGGTTCAACTCATCCGAATATATGATCATGCCCGGGAAGAGCTTGGGCAGAGTGGACAGCGTGGCGTCATTGGCGATGTAGGCGGAGGTGAAGAGCAGCGCCGCCTCTTTCTGGTGGAGGTCGGCCAGCTCGGCTTCGAGCCGCTTGTGGTAAACCGTCGTGCCCGAGATGTTCCGGGTGCCGCCAGACCCCGCGCCGGTCGCGTCGAGCGCTTCGTGCATGGCCGAGAGAACGACAGGGTGCTGGCCCATTCCGAGATAGTCGTTGCCGCACCATACGGTCACAGGCTGTTCGGTGCCGTCCGGCTTACGCCAGACCGCATGCGGGAAATTGCCTTTCTCGCGCTCGATATCGATGAAGGTGCGGTACCGCCCTTCTTCGTGGAGCGCCTGAAGCGCTTTGTCCAATCCTGCGGTGTAATCCACCGTCTGATCTCCCTTCCCAGTCACAAGGTTCTATATTTCTCGCGACCACTAAACAAGCGGCTAGATATCGCAGCCCTGACTTAGATCAATTCAAACTTTGGAAGGTGTGACCATCTGCCCGAAAGATGTTTTGCCTTGTGGGTTGGCTGGACAGCGGTTGGGCGAATGGTAGGGTCGCGCCGAATTGCAGCGCGGGGAGACTATAGGCATGGGCGTAGAACCAGTATTGGCGCGGATTGATGCGGATCTGGACAATGCCATTGAGCGGTTGATGGCGCTTTTGCGGATTCCGTCGATTTCGACTGACTCGGCGTTTGCGGCGGATGTGGACCGGGCCGCGGACTGGCTGGTTGAAGATCTGCGTTCGCTCGGCGCCGAGGTGACGAAGCACCCAACCCCGCGGCATCCGATGGTAACGGGGCGGATCGGATCGGGATCACCACATCTTCTGTTTTACGGGCACTACGATGTGCAGCCGGTCGATCCCCTGGAGCTATGGGATCGGGATCCGTTTGACCCGGCCCTGGAAGACACTGACACCGGCGAGGTGATCCGCGGGCGCGGGTCGGCGGATGACAAGGGGCAGTTCATGACCTTTGTCGAGGCGTGCCGGGCCTGGATTGCGGAGCATGGGTCCCTGCCCTGTACCGTCACGTTCCTCTTTGAGGGGGAGGAAGAGATCAGTTCCCCTTCGCTGATCCCGTTCCTGGAAGCTCATGGCGAGATGCTGAAGGCCGATATTGCGCTGATCTGCGACACCGGGATGTATGATCGGAGCACACCGGGGATCACGACGATGCTGCGGGGCACTTTGAAAGAGGAGATCGTGATCACCGGGCCTGATCGGGACCTTCATTCGGGGCTGTATGGGGGCGCGGCACGCAATCCGATCCGGGTCTTGTCGCAGGTATTGGCGGCGCTGCATGACGACACGGGACGGGTGACGGTGCCGGGGTTTTATGACGGGGTCCAAGAGTTGCCGGATGCCATCCGGGCGCAATGGGACGCCCGGGGGTTCGAGGGGGCGGCGTATCTGGGGGCGGTGGACCTGTCCGAGCCTGCCGGTGAGGCCGGGCGGAGTGTCCTGGAGCAGATCTGGGCCCGTCCCACCTGTGAAATCAACGGGATCAGCGGCGGGTATGAGGGTGAAGGCTTCAAGACGGTCCTGCCGTCCGTCGCACGGGCCAAGGTGAGTTTCCGGCTGGTGGGGGATCAGGACCCGGATGCAATCCAAGCCTCATTGCGCACCATGGTTGAAGGGATGATGCCACCGGATTGTAAGGTGGAGTTCATCGGCTATGGGGGCGATAAGGCCACCGTCATGCCAACCGACGATCCGGCATTCGAGGCAGCGCGAAGCGCCTTGTCTGACGAGTGGCCCAACGAGGCGGCGTTTATCGGGTCCGGCGGATCAATTCCGATTGCCGGACATTTTCAGGAGCTTTTGGGAATGCCGTCGATGCTGATCGGGTTCGGGCAGGAGGATGACGGGCTCCATTCGCCGAACGAGAAGTATGATCTCGCGTCGTTTCACAAGGGCACGCGGAGTTGGGCGCGGATTTTGGCGGCCTTGTCGGACGGGTAG
>CAWUIX010000180.1:0-5575 GCA_963922395.1 uncultured Rhodobacterales bacterium
GCTGCCCGCATGGCGCAGGGACCAGTAGCAGAAGTGCTCAATGGCAAAGGCGCTGTCGGCAGACGGGTCGATCATCAGCTTGCGCATGTCCGACTTGCCCCCCGACAGGCCCAAGAGACCGCTTTCATGGTTGAGAATGCTCTTCGTACGCTCCAGCCCGTTCTCCTCAACCAGCCGCAGCACGGCGTTGGCATCGATGCCGCCGGACCGCGTTCCCATGGTCAGACCATCAAGGGGCGAATATCCCATGGTCGTGGCGACACTCTTGCCGTTCTTGATCGCGGCCACGCTGGCGCCATTGCCGAGGTGGAAGGCCAGAAGGCGCGAGGGCAGGGGGCTGCCCGAGACCTCGGGGAGCCGTTCAACCAGAGAGGCATAGGAGAGGCCGTGAAACCCGTAGCGTCGAATGCCCTTCGTCTCCATCATTCTGGGAATGGCATAGCGCGTGGCAACATCGGGGTTCGACGCGTGGAACGCGGTGTCAAAGCTCACGAACTGCGGAAGATCCGGCGCAAGCCCACGAAGGGCAAGGATTGCGGAGAGGTTGTGAGGATTGTGGAGCGGTGCCAGCGGGGTGCAGTTCTGGATCTCCGAGATCACATCATCGGTCACGCGCGCAGGCGCCACCAGCTTGCGACCGCCATGCACAACCCGATGCGCCGCCGCGCGCAGCGTGCCAAGGCCGTGTCCAGCCGCTTCAAGCTCTGCAATAATGGCGCGTAAGGCGGATTGATGGTCGATGAACGGGATCTGTCGCCGGTCGCCATCACGCTCCAAGAAAGACGCCCCGCCAATCTCGGCGGCCAGGCCACTGGTCAGAACCGCAAAGCTCGCGTCGAACACCGCGAACTTGATTGAGGATGACCCTGCATTGAGAACGAGTACGGATTCGGCGCCCATGTTTCCCCCCGGCATCGAATTGAAAAAGGCCCCGGCAATCTGCCAGGGCCTTTCGTTAACTTAGTGTTCGATTACGACGACTGCCAGGTGAAGTACTTGAACTTCGGCTGGTCTTCGGGGTCGACCTCGATGCCAACGCCGCTCTTCATCCCCCAGTTCAGCACCTGGTGGTGGATCGGGATGTAGAGGACTTCTTCCTGCACCGTGTCCCAGATTTCCTGGATCGTCGCATTCCGCGCGGCAAGATCGGTGTTAGAGGCCAGGCTGACGATCTTCTCGTCAATCGCCGGGTTCGTGTACCGTGTGCCGTTCCACGAGCCGTACTGATCGCCTTTCGTATGCACGAGGAAATTGAAGATGTATTCGGAGTCGTAGGTCGGAACGCCCCAACCGAGCATGTAGAAGTCGGTTTCAAGGTTGTTGATCAGCGGGAAGTGCTGGGCCTTTGGCTTGGCGTCCAGGTTCACCGTGATGCCGATCTGCGCCAGCATGCCGACAGCGGCCTGACAGATCGCTTCATCGTTGATGTAACGGTCGTTCGGGCAATCGAGCTGGATCGAGAAGCCGTCCGCATAACCAGCCTCTTCCATCAGCGATTTCGCCATGTCGAGGTCGGTCGCAGCCATCCCATCCATGTCGGAAGTCCAGCCGTTCACGAAGGGCGGCGCGATCATGCCAGCCGGCTGCGATTGACCACGCATCACGACCTGACGGATCGCATCGCGGTTGATCGCCACATTCACGGCCTTGCGGACGCGGACATCGGCGAATGGGTTCGCACCCTCGACGCTGTCATTTGCCAGGTCGGCATCGCCCGAGTTCATGCCGAAGAAGATGACCCGGTTTTGCGGGGCCGTCTTCACGACAAGACCGTCCGCATCAGCCACACGTCCAAGGTCCTGCACCGGCACGTCCTGGATGAAATCGACCTGACCCGACAGAAGCGCGGCAACGCGGGTCGCCGCGTTCTGGATCGGGGTATAGACGATCTCGGTCACTTCCATCGGGAACTGACCCTGACCCCAGTACCCGTCAAACTGTGACAGGACGGTCTTCACATCCGGTTCCCGGCTCACAAGCTGGAAGGGTCCGGTGCCGTTCGCGTTCGTCGTGGCAAAGGTGGTTTCACCGCCTTCAAAGTCCTGCACCTTCACGGTGTTGTTCGCCTCAAGCCAACCCTTGTCCATAATGAACAGGTTGGTGAGGTTGTTCGGCAGGATCGGGTTCGGACCATCGGTGACGAACTCGATCGTGTAATCGTCCACGGCGCGGATCTCGACGATGGAGTTCAGAAGCTCTTTCATATCCGAGTCGTCGGTCTTCGCGCGTTCGAACGAGAACACCACATCTTCGGCGTTCATGTCGGCGCCATCGTGGAACTTCACGCCTTCGCGCAGATTGAAGACCCAGACATTCGGGTCATCCGCCTTCGGCGCCCAGTCGGTGGCGAGAGCCGCTTCAAACGCGCCCGTCATGTCGCGGATGATGAGTGGCTCGTAGATCTGGTGAGCCACGGTATGGGTGGGGCCTTCGTTCTGGGCATGTGGATCAAGCGTCAGCGAGTCGCCGGCACGCGCCCATCGGATCGTTTCTGCGGACACGGCGGCTGCCGACAAGGCAACGACTGAAGCCGCCAACAGAAGGTGGCGAGGTTTCATGGAATATCTCCCTAAAGTGTTATTGTTCTGGCGCCGATTATGGACCCTCTTGCAAAAGACGCAAGCGGGACCGGCGCGCGGCTAACGGGACGTCAAGCGACGCCGAAGTGACTTTTGGAACCGTTCAACACCTGGCATGCGCAGGCTGACGTATTCCGAGGGATCGAATGGCGTTTCCTCTTGTCCAGGCTTTGGGCGAAGATTTGGGTCTTTTTCGATCAGGTTTGCCGCGAGAAAGAGCAAGTCGACCTGCCAAAGCGCGCCTTTGTAATATTCGAGATCGACAATCTCGTAGAGGACAAAACCGCGGGCTTCCAGCAATGCGGTTCGTTCGGACACGCTGGACAAAGGTGCTTCGATAAGAACCGCTGCAGCCTTGCTTAGGGTTTCCGTTGCGCCTTCGATGACATCCGGTTCGTGCCCATCAACGTCAATCTTTAGCAGGAAAGAACCCAACCCCTCGGGATTATTGGTGATAGAATCCAAGGTCCGGATAGGAAGATCGTGGATCGCCACTGCGCCGGGGATGGCCTCTGCCTCTTCGCGTGTCTCGACCATCTTCGAGTGTGTGACTGCGGTCCCCGCATCTGCCACGAGATCGACTACAAAGGCATCCACATTCTTAGAGCCTGCTGCGACCGCATGCAGTTCAAAGTCGAAGTCGGCATAGTTCGCCTCAATAGCCGATCTATGCGCCGGAGAGGGTTCAACGAGTATATGCCGCGCATTTGGCAGGCATTTCATAAGTTTTGGGGTGCCGGTGTGAACGCCGACGTCAACAAGGCTGTCGAATTCGATCCCCTTGGAACGCAGGAACTCTATAGCGTCTTCAGTTGACGGAAAGCGCGTCATCCGAAACTTCGGCCTGGGAAGAAGGCCAACAGCTGATCATCCTCGTCATCGAGCGAGCCGACCATTGGCATTGGCATGAACGGCGGGCGACGCATGTTCATTGGCGTGAAGGGCGTCGCGCGGGGGCTGTCCGTGGCGATGGCATAGCGCATGCCATCGGGTGGGTTGGCGCGGACCGTGGGGTCATGGGTCAGGGCAACAAGGTGCGCTTTGCGGCCAACGTTCTTCTTGATCGCAGCTGCATCGCCGGACCAGAGGTGATTGAGGGTTCTACGGCACACCAGCAGGTCTGCCTCCGGAAAGTCGTGAAAGCGGGCGTCCGCCATCTCAAACGACCAATCCTCTCGATCCGCATATCGTATCCGGTTCGACCGGATCACGTTGGGTGAGATGTCGTACCCGATAAACTTCAGCGATCCTTCCGGCGCATCTCCGATCACGAGAGGCCACCAGTCCATATCGCCACAGCTGACATCAATGATGGTGCGCACTTCTCTGTCGCGGAGAAACGCACGCAAGCCCCGGATCATCGGCGAAGTCGCATCCAGTGCGTCCGGTGCGTGGCCCCGTTCGGCCTGGCGCTGTGCCCGGACCCGGACCCTGTCCCAGGTTGCGGCAAGGTCGGAGCGCGGTTCGATGGAGCCGGTTGTCCGCCCAATGCGCCGGCGGCGGCGGGTCAGTCTTGGGTTCGGGTTTCGTTCAACTGCCATACCTTATACTCCCTCCGCGGCGGCGCGGATGGCCAAGATGTTGGACCCATATACCTCAGGCGTCTCGACGCTGCCGCCTGCGAAAGCTGCCGAGCCCGCGACCAGCACATCAGCGCCAGCTTCGGCCACAAGCGGGGCAGTTGCCGGGGCAATCCCACCATCAACTTCGATGTGAATGGGCCGGTCCCCGACGAGCGTGCGTGCCGCGCGGACCTTTTCGACCATGGTGGGCTGAAACTTCTGCCCGCCAAAGCCAGGGTTGATCGTCATCACAAGGATCAGGTCGATCGAGTCCAGGATGTACTCAATGGTCGAAAGCGGCGTGGTCATATTCAGCGCGACGCCCGCCTTCTTGCCCGCATCGCGAATCGATTGAAGTGAGCGTTGGAGGTGCGGGCCAGCCTCCGCATGCACTGTTATGAGGTCTGCCCCTGCACGCGCAAAGTCCCCCAGATAGGGATCAGCGGGCGAAATCATAAGGTGCACGTCCATGAAGGTCGTAACATGGGGCCGGATCGCCGCGACGACACTTGGGCCGATTGTGAGATTCGGGACAAAATGCCCGTCCATCGGATCCACGTGGATCCAATCCGCCCCTTGCGCTTCGACGGCGCGGATTTCGGCGCCGAGATTTGCGAAATCCGCCGAGAGAATAGACGGCGCAATTTTAATGCTTCGGTCGAAACTCATAAACGCTCCTTGCCCCAAGACAGGCTCTACCCGCCTCGGGCGCTCTTGTCACCACTTCCGAAGGCCGTCAGGGTATCGACAAGCGCAGGAGATGAAGATTTGAGCATAGGGGTCTGGATCGCCTTGGCGGCCATAGCATTGGGGGGCGCCGCAATTGCAGTGCAGGCGCCCATAAACGCACGGCTTGCCGTTCATGTGGGTGATCCCGTCGCGGCAGCGGCGATCTCATTTCTCGTAGGCTTCCTGGTTCTCGGCGCAATCACCGTCGTGCGTGGAGGCGTTCCCGGCGTTGCCGAAGCTGCCGCTGCGCCGTGGTGGGCCTGGGTCGGTGGCGCGCTGGGCGCGATCTATGTCTGGGCGGCGATCTGGAGTGTGGGGCAGCTTGGCGTTGTGACCATGGTTGCGGCGCTGATATTTGGCCAACTTGCGGCCGCCCTCGTGCTGGATGCGATTGGCGCCTTTGGCCTTCAGGTTCGGGAGATTTCGCTGACGCGACTCGCGGCGGTGGGATTCGTAGGCGTCGGACTGATCCTCTCACGTCTGTGAGCCTTTAGAGAGGTAACGCTCTCGAATTCTTGGGAAATTCTCACGGCTTCGCGTGCGGTGTTTCAGAAACGGTCGCGACCGCGTGACCTGCACATCGAGCTGTGCGCAAATGCACCTATCTCCCGTGGTTCTCACGCGTCCGTGCGTTGAAGAGAGCGCCCGCTTCCCACAGCTTTGGGTCATCGGAGGCGCAACCCTCCCTCACAAACACCAACGGGC
>CAWUIX010000181.1:0-5565 GCA_963922395.1 uncultured Rhodobacterales bacterium
GTTGGCACGCGAGAGCCGACAATTCAGCGGCAGGGCGAAGACCGCATTCTGATCCAGGTACCAGGAGTCGGGTCGGCGCAAGAGCTGAAGGATCTGATCGGAACAACCGCGCAACTGACGTTCCACCCGGTTGTCGGGGTCGCAGGGTCCGCTGAGGAAGAGAGCGGACCGCGTACGGTGACTTATCCGTCGATCGATGAGCCGGGTGTGTTTTACGTTCTGGAACAGACGCCTGTGGTGACCGGCGAGGAACTGACAGACGCGCAGCCGTCATTCGATCAGAATGGGCGGCCTGCCGTGAACTTCCGCTTCAATCCGTCTGGAGCGCGAAAGTTCGGGGACTACACGGCCGATAACATCGGATCGCCCTTTGCGATTGTGCTGGATGAAGAGGTCATCTCGGCACCCACGATCCAAAGCCATATCCCGGGCGGTTCGGGGATTATCACCGGGAACTTTTCTATCGAAGAATCCACCAATCTTGCGGTCCTGTTGCGCGCGGGTGCGCTTCCGGCGGAACTGACATTCCTGGAGGAGCGCACGGTTGGTCCGGAGCTTGGCGAGGATTCGATTGAAGCTGGGCGGATCGCCTGTCTCGTCGCGTTCGGTGCCGTGCTCGTCTTTATGGCGTTGTCCTATGGCCTATTCGGTATCTTCGCGAATATTGCGCTGATCCTGAACATCGCGCTGATCTTTGGCTTGCTTTCGATCATCGGGGCGACGCTGACCCTTCCGGGTATTGCGGGGATCGTCCTGACGATCGGGATGGCGGTGGATGCCAACGTGCTTGTCTTCGAGCGGATTCGGGAGGAGACAAAGACGGCGAAGGGACCCGCGCGGGCCATTGAGCTTGGCTATGAGAAGGCGCTGTCGGCCATCATCGATGCCAATATCACGACCTTCATCACGGCGGTCATCCTGTTTGCGGTTGGATCCGGGCCGGTGCGCGGCTTCTCGGTGACCCTGGGTCTTGGGATTATCACGTCGGTGTTCACTGCGATCTTCGTGACGCGGCTCTTGATCGTGATGTGGTTTGAACGGCGCCGCCCGCGGACAATCGAGGTGTGATGCAATGCGCTTGAGACTTGTCCGCTCTGGTACCAACTTTGATTTTTTCAACCGCTGGAAGATGTGGCTTGGAATTTCCGGGTTCCTGATGGTCCTGGCGTTTGGGTCGTTCCTGATCCAGGGCCTGAACTATGGCATCGACTTCTCCGGAGGGACGACGATCCGGGCCGAAAGCACCTCTGCCATTGATGTCGGGGTTTATCGAAGCGCCCTGCAACCCCTGGAACTGGGCGATGTGACCATTGTCGGGGTGTTTGATCCAACCTTTGCAGACCAGAACGTCGTCTCGATCACCATTCAGGCGCAGGAGGGCGCTGAGGCGGTCGGTGGCGCGATGCTGGAACAGGTGGCAGCGGCCCTGCAGGCGGCGGACCCTGGATTGCAATTGCCATTCTCAGCGGTGGAGTCCGTGGGACCAACGGTTTCCGGCGAGTTGATCACGACGGCTATTCTGGCGGTCCTGCTCGCGATTGGAGCGGTCCTGATCTACATCTGGCTGCGCTTTGAGTGGCAATTCGCGCTTGGCGCCGTGGTGGCCCTTGTGCATGACGTGATCCTGACCATCGGGATCTTCTCGGAGCTTCAGATCCGGTTTGACCTGCCGATCATTGCGGCGCTTCTGACCATTGTGGGTTATTCGCTGAACGACACCGTGGTTGTGTTCGACCGGGTGCGGGAGAACCTGCGCAAATATAAAAAGAAGGACCTGAAGGAGGTTCTGAACATCTCTATCAACGAGACGTTGAGCCGGACCTTTATGACCTCTGTGACCACCTTGTTGGCCTTGTTCTCGCTCTTCTTCCTCGGCGGCGACGTCATTCGAGGGTTTGTCTTCGCAATGATCTGGGGCGTGATCGTGGGAACCTACTCGTCGATCTTCGTGGCGTCGGCGACGCTTCTCTACCTCGGCGTGAAGCGCGACTGGTCAAAGCCAAGTGCGGGTGCCGGAACGCAGTTTGAGAATATAGATGCCTGATCCGCTGGCGGCAGCGCTTGCGTTGCCGCTGGTCCCGGTTCTGGGCGCCACGCTGCTGGCGGGCCTTGTCTATGGGTTTGCGGGGTTCGGGGCGGCACTTGTTTTTCTTCCAGTTGCGGCAGCGGTGATTGATCCTGTCCTTGCGATTGCCGCCTTTTCCCTTTCGGCGCTGTCCTCACTTGTCACATTGGTTCCGTCGGCCTGGCGAGACTGCGATCGGCAGACGACCGTTGTTATGATCGTGGCGGCGACAGTGACCTTGCCAATCGGGGTCTGGATGCTGAAGCTTTTGGACGCCGAGGTTGTTCGGCTGGCGGTGGCGGGGTTCGCCGCTGTGACTCTGGCGGCGTTGGTCGCCGGTCTTCGGTTTCGGGTTAGACCCGGATTGAGGCAAAGTGCGGCTGTTGCCGGTGCTGCCGGCGTGATGGGAGGGGCGACAGGTTTGCTGGGGCCGATTGTTATTCTGTTCAATCTGGCGACGGGCGACGGTGCGAGCAGGGTTCGGGCCAACACGCTGATCTTCCTGACGCTGAGCAATCTTTTGATCCTTCCGCAAATGGCCCTCCAGGGACTTCTGGAGGCAAGGGCCCTCTGGTTGGGCGCGCTTATGTTCCCGGTTTACGGGGTAGGGGCGATGATTGGCCGCCAATTCTTTCGGCCTGAACGTGAGCAGCTCTATCGCTGGATCGCCTATGGAATCATAGCGCTGGCCATTTTGTTTGGGCTGCCCCTCTTTGATGGGGTCCGGGCCTGATGTTGGGCGTTGATCCAGTTGGCCTGATCTTCCTCTCGGGCGCCGCCTTTGTGGCGGGTCTTGTGCGGGGGTTTGCCGGGTTCGGAACCGCGATGATCTATTTGCCGGTTGCGGGTCAGATCCTGTCACCCTTTGCCGCCCTCACGACGCTTGTCTTTATGGACGTCATCGCCCCGCTTCCAAACGCGCCAAGGGCCTGGCGGGACGGGAATCCGGGAACGGTCGCTCGGCTTGGGATCGCGTTTGTTCTTGCGTTGCCTCTTGGGCTCTATGCGCTGACGCAAGTGCCGGTTGAAGTCTTTCGCTACACCGTTTCTGCTATTGCGATCGGCCTTTTGATCTGCCTGATTTTTGGTTTCCGGTATCGCGGGGAGCTGACCCGTCCGGTGATCTTTGGAACCGGTGCGTTGTCCGGGTTCACAGCCGGGGCTGCGGGGCTTCCTGGGCCACCCGTGATCCTGCTTTACATGGCAGGGCCGCATGCGGCGGCGGTGGTTCGCGCCAACACGCTGATGTTTCTGATCATGGCGGATCTCATTCTCATACCGATGCTGGCGGTGTTCGGGCGGTTGGAGATGAACGCCATTTTGGTGGGTCTCCTCCTGATCGTCCCGGCGACTGCAGGGAATGTTGCAGGTGCCTTTCTCTTCCGGCCGGGGCAGGAGGCGAAGTACCGGACCGTGGCCTATATCGTGATCGCGGCATCGGCTCTTTCGGGTCTGCCGATGTGGGACTAGGATCGCGTCTATGCGTTTGACAGAGATCTCATACACTGGCGCGGTGCCGATCGATGGCTACGGACCCGGGTTCTTTCGGATCGGCGGGCAGGTTTACGAAGGCGCGATCGCCATTTTGCCGAGCGGCGTTGTGGCCTGGGGTGGGTTCGAAGACGTCGAGACTCTTCAGGGTGCCGATGGTGAAATGGATGTGTTGTTCATCGGGACCGGCGCAGAGATCGCGCATATTCCAAGCGCCCTGCGCGACCGCCTGGAAGAGGTGGGGATTGGGGTGGAGGTCATGGCCTCGCCCGCGGCGTGCCGGACGTACAATGTGCTTCTCAGCGAAGGGCGCCGGATTGGCCTCGCCCTTCTTCCTGTCTAGGGCGGCTTTTCCAAAGGTTCCGAACCCGTTAGACCAAAGCCATGATCTTGAACGTGCAGGACGTGGCATGCGCTCGGGGCGGCGTGCGGATCCTTGAAGCGGTGAGCTTTTCCGTCGCTGCGGGCGAGGCCATTGTGCTGCGCGGGCCGAACGGAATCGGGAAGAGCACGCTCTTGCGGACGCTTGCGGGCCTTCAGCCGCCGGAAGAGGGTCGGATCGAAGCGCCGGAGGACGGGCTTGCCTATGCCGGGCATCTGGATGGCTTGAAGGCCGTTTTGAGTGTTCGGGAGAACCTGCGCTTTTGGGCGGATGTTTTTGGAACCGGGGACATCGCGGAGGCCTTAGAGGCATTTGACCTTGAGGAACTGGCGGATCGGCCCGCGCAGAATCTGTCGGCCGGTCAGAAACGCCGCCTGGGGTTGGCGCGGCTTGTAGTGACCGGGCGTCCCGTGTGGCTTCTCGATGAGCCGACGGTTTCGTTGGACGCCGCGTCTACGGACCTCTTTCGCACTCTTGTGGTGCGGCATTTGTCCGAGGGCGGCGCCGCTGTGATTGCGACTCATATCGAGCTTGGGGTGACGGGAGAGACGCTGGACCTTGCCCCATTCCGCGCCCGACCATCCGAGGATGGCGGCTCTGGCGCGTTCGACGAGGCTTTCGCATGAGATCCCTCATTGTGCGGGACATCCTTCTAGCCGTCCGCGCCGGTGGTGGGTTCGGTTTGGCGCTTGCGTTCTTCCTGATCGTCGTTGTGCTCGTGCCCTTTGGCGTGGGGCCCGATACCTCGGTTTTGGGCATTCTGGCGCCGGGGGTGCTGTGGGTAGGGGCGCTTCTGGCCTGTCTTCTGTCGCTTGATCGGATCTTTGCTATTGATCGCGAGGACGGGTCGCTGGACTTGCTTGCCACCGCGCCGATTCCGCTCGAAGGGTTGGTTGCGGCGAAGGCGGTCGCTCACTGGGTGACGACCGGATTGCCATTGGCGCTGTCGGCACCTATTTTCGGTCTTCTTCTGAACCTCGCGCCAGGGGGGTATCTCTGGCTGACTGTGACTCTTTTGGTGGGCACGCCCGCGTTGTCGATGATTGGCGCATTTGGGGCGGCGCTGACGGTTGGCTTGAAACGGGGTGGGCTCCTTCTTTCGCTTCTGGTCCTGCCGCTTTACATCCCCACCCTCATTTTCGGCGCTGATGTCGTGCGACGCGGTGCCGAGGGTCTCGACGTGGGGCCAGGGCTCGCACTCTTAGCCGGAGTGACGGCGGGGAGCGTCGCGATTCTGCCGTTTGCCGCAGCCGCCGCGCTCCGCGTCAATCTGCGGTAGGGCGACGCATTGTCGGACCCTTCGGGCGGGCATAGGTTGCGCCCATGTCGTTTTGGGAATTTGCCAATCCACGCCGTTTTATGGGCATTTCAGACAGGATCGCACCTTGGGCGTTCGTGATCGCGGGCGCGTGCCTGGGTGTGGGCCTGATTTGGGGGTTCTTCTTTACGCCCGATGACTTTCGAATGGGGTCGACGGTCAAGATTCTCTACATCCATGTGCCGGCCGCGACGATGGCCACAAGCGCCTGGGCGATGATGGTTGTCACCTCGATGGTCTGGCTGATCCGTCGCCACCATGTGTCGGCCCTCGCGGCGAAGGCGGCGGCGCCGATCGGTGTGACCTTTA